>JABMNB010000109.1 GCA_013205335.1 Rhodospirillales bacterium | reverse complement strand
TCCTTCAGCCGGTCGACGATGAAGACGAAGCCTTCCTCGTCCATATAGGCGCCGTCGCCGGAATGGTACCAGCCGTCCTCGAGGACCGCCTCGGTCTCGGCCGGCTTGTTCCAGTAGCCCTTCATGACGTTGGCGCCGCGTACGCTGAGTTCGCCGGTGGTGCCGCGCGGGACTTCGCGCCGCTCGGCATCGACGATCCTGACCTCGCAGGCGAGCACCGCCTGGCCGCAGGATTTGAGCCGCCCGGCGTAAGGACCGTCGAGCACCGTGTAGCGCGGGTCGAGCAGGGTGACGATGGGCGAGGCCTCGGTCATGCCGTAGCCGTGCATCAGACGGACGCGCGGCATCCGCTCGATCGCCGTGCGCAGGACGCCCTCCTGCATCGGCGAGGCGCCGTAGAGGATGAACGACAGGGAGGCGATGTCGAACTCGTCGAAGCGCTCGTGGTTCACCAGCATGTTGATCATGGTCGGCACGAACTGCGCGTGCGTCACCTTTTCGGCCTGGATGGTCTGCAGCACCTCGACCGGCTCGAAGCGCGGCACGAAGGCGTGGCGGCCGCCTGACAGCGTGACGCCGAAGGTCGAGGCACCGTCGGCCAGATGGAACATCGCACCCGAATGGAGGTAGGCCGTCTCCGAAGTGAAGCCCATCCCGGCCACGCCGTTCAGCGCGTTCACGACCAGGTTGGCGTGGCTGAGCATGACGCCCTTGGCCCTGCCTGTCGTGCCGCCGGTGTAGAAGAGGCCGGCCAGATCGTCGTCGCGGGCGCCGACATCGTCCAGCGGCTCGTAGCCAGTGAGGTCCTCGTAACGGAGCAGTCCTTCGGGGGGCGCCTGATCATCGAGCCAGACGACCTCGCGAACCATTGGCGTCTTGCCCTCCAGCGCCTTCAGATGGTGCGACAGGGCGGTGTCGACGAACAGCGCCACTGCCCCGGAATCGTCGAGGATGTATTCGATCTCCGGCGCCGCCAGCCGCGTGTTGACCGGCACCATCACCGCGCCCAGCCACGGGAGGGCGTACATCAGTTCGAGATAGCGATCCGAATTGAGCGCCAGGATGGCGACCCGGTCGCCGCGACGCACACCCAATGCGGAAAGCGCGCCGGCGACCCGGCCGATCCGGTCGGCGCTCTGCTGCCAGGTGCGGCGGCGGCCGGCGAAGGAGGTGGCGACGCCGTTGGGGCGGGTCTGGACGGCGCGGCGAAGTCCCTGGGTCAGTGCAAACATGGCACGATGCTAGGGGCTGGCTCGTTCGCGCGGCAAGGGGCTTCGTGGTAAAGAGGAGGGATGAACGCCATCGCCCCGCCGGCCGCGACTGCGGAAGCCCTCGAGTTCAATCCGCTCGACCCGGCCTTCATCGCCGATCCCTATCCGTTTTATCGCCGTCTGCGCGAAGCCGCCCCGGTCTTCAAGACGCCGCAGGGCTTCTGGCTGATCACGCGCTACGACGACGTCGCGGTCGCCCTGCGCGACAGGCGCTTCGGCAAGGACTTCGCCGGCAACATGCAGCGCCGCTACGGCGCCAACCGCATGGACGAGCCTGCCGTGGCCAGCCTGGCGAAGACCATGCTGGTACAGGATCCGCCCGATCACACCCGCCTGCGCGGCCTGGTCACGAAGGCCTTCACCGCCCGCCGCGTCGCCGACATGCGGCCGCGCATCAGGGCATTGGTCGACGAACAGCTCGACCGCGTGGCCGACAAGGGCGAGATGGACGTGATGCGCGACCTCGCCCATCGCCTGCCGGTGATCGTGATCTGCGACATGCTGGGAATTCCCGAAGAGCATCGGGCGCCGTTCCTCGCCGGCAGCAACGTCAACGGCCGCATTCTCGAGCCGGTTCCGATGACCCGTGAGGAGCTCGACCAGGCCAACCGCAACACCCAGATGGCGGGCGTCTATTTCAACCAGCTGTGCGAGCTGCGCCGCCGCGAGCCCCGCGACGACCTCACCACCGAGCTGGTGAAGGCCGAGGAGGCGGGCGACAAGCTGTCGGCCGAGGAGCTGCAGGCCAACATCGGCCTGTTGTTCGGCGCCGGGCACGAGACGACGACCAACCTGATCGGCAACGGCCTGCTGGCGCTGCATCGCAATCCCGAAGAGTGGGAGCGGCTCAAGGCCGACCCGTCGCTGGTCCCCAACGCGATCGAGGAGCTGCTGCGCTACGACTCGTCGGTCCAGATCACCGGCCGCGTCACCCATGCCGAAGTCGAGATCGGTGGCGTCACGCTGGCGGCGAAGGAGAGCATCGTCACCCTGCTGGGGGCGGCCAATCGCGATCCGGCGCAGTATCCCGATCCCGATCGTCTCGACGTCGGCCGGCAGCACGTGCGGCCGATGTCTTTCGGCGGCGGCATCCATCATTGCCTGGGCGCGCAGCTCGCCCGGCTCGAAGCCGAGCTGGTCTTCACGGCGCTGATCGAGCGCCTGCCGAACCTGACGTTGCCCGAGAAGGACACGCCCGCCTGGCGCCGCAGCTTCACCCTGCGCGGCCTCAGCAAGCTCCCGG
Organism: Rhodospirillales bacterium; assembly: GCA_013205335.1. Classification (GTDB taxonomy): domain Bacteria; phylum Pseudomonadota; class Alphaproteobacteria; order Reyranellales; family Reyranellaceae; genus Reyranella. Next base: position 3,646 of record JABMNB010000109.1, on the reverse strand, counting down.
CGGTCTGGCACTAGAGACGCGGCACAAGAGGGTTTGGCACGAGCTATGGCGACACGCTGGCGGGGCGAGGGCGACCAACATCAGGGCGCCCGCCCGTATCAAGAAGACAGTTGGCGTCTGGTGACGCTGGGCGACGGCTCGCTGCTGGCGGTGGTGGCCGACGGCATGGGCGGACATGCTGGCGGCGCGGTCGCCAGCCGGCTCGCGGTCGACGCCTTCATCCATGAGGTCGAGCAGGGCGGCGGGCTGGACGAAGGGCTGCGCGGCGCCAACCGGGAGGTCGGCAGGGGCGCGGTGGGCAAGCCCGAGCTCAACGGCATGGGCGCTACCCTGGTCGCCGTCCACCTGCGCGGCGACGAGGTGCGCTGGATCAGCGTCGGCGACTCGCCCTTCTACCTGGTCGAGGCGGGCAAGATCGAGCGCCTCAACGCCGATCATTCGATGGCGCCGCAGATCGATGCGCTGGTCGCCCGCGGCATGCTTACCGCCGAAGAGGCCGAGCATCATCCCGGCCGTCACACCCTGCGCGAGGCGGTGATGGGCGAGCCGCTGACCCTGATCGACCGAGGCAGCCGCCGGCTCGGTCCCGATGCGCGCCTGCTGGTGTGCAGTGACGGCGTCCACAGCCTGAACAACGAACAGATACTGGCGCAGGCATCGCTGCCGCCCGCCCGCATCGTCGCGGCGGTGCTGGCGACGAACAAAGAGCATCAGGACAACATCACCGTGGTCACGCTGGAGCGAGTTCGATGAGCCGGAGCCCTGTCGTCATCGAAGTCACCCGCGGCCCGGTCGTCGAGAGCCGGCACGAGGGCATCGCGGCCGTGGTGAAGGCCGACGGCACCGTGGTCGGGTCGTGGGGCGACATCGATGCCGTGATCCTGCCGCGCTCGGCCAACAAGCCGATCCAGGCCATGGCCTTCGTCGAAAGCGGCGCGGTCGAACGCTTTGGGCTCGGCGACGAGCATGTGGCGCTGTCCTGCGCCTCGCACAGCGGCGAGACCCGGCATGTCGAGACGGTGCGGGCATGGCTGGCAAAGGTCGGTCTGAGCGAAGCCGACCTCGAATGCGGCACCCATCCACCGCGCCTGCAATCGAGCATCGAGGCGCTGGTCCGCGAGGGCGCCGTGCCGACCGCGGCGTTCAACAACTGCTCGGGCAAGCATAGCGGCTTCCTGACGACGGCCGTGCACTATGGCGAGCCGACCAAGGGATATATCGGCTACGACCATCCGGTGCAGCGCCGCCTGCGCGAGACGATGAGCGCGCTGTGCGGCCTCGACGCCGACGCTTTTCCGCACGGCACTGACGGCTGCGGAATTCCCACGCTGGCCACGCCGCTCAGGAGCCTGGCGCAGGCGATGGCCGCGATGGCCGATCCGTCGCGCCTGTCGAGCAAGCGCGCCGAGGCCGCGATCCGCATCCGCACGGCGATGAACGCCGAGCCCTTCATGGTGGCCGGCACCGGCCGCTTCTGCACCCGCATCAACGCGGTCGCGCCCGGCGTGATCCAGGTCAAGACCGGCGCCGAGGGCGTGTTCTGCGGCATGCTGCCGACGCTGGGCCTCGGCGTGGCGCTCAAGGTGTGGGACGGCGCGGGGCGGGCGGCCGAGGTCGCGATGGCGGCGCTGCTCGACCATCTCGGCGTGTTGCCGGCGGCCGAGCGCGACGCGGTGCTCCATCCGCCGATCAACAACGTCGTCGGCCTGCTGGTCGGCGAGATGAGGCCGGCTCAAAGCTGGCTCGGCTAGGGCCCGGCATGAGTATCACGCTCGACATTCTGGAAGTCGGCGCCCGCGGCGACGGCGTGGCCGATCTCGAAGGCAAGCGCTACTTCGTGCCCTACTGCCTGCCGGCCGAGACGGTCGAGGCCGAACCGGTCGACAAGCGCGGCGACGGCATCGCCTGCGACCTGCTCGAAGTGCTGGCGCCGTCGCGCCACCGCGAGACGCCGCCCTGCGTCCACTTCGGAACCTGCGGCGGCTGCGCCCTGCAGCACTGGCGCCGCGACGTTTACACCAATTGGAAAAGCGAGCTGATCGCCCGATCGCTGGCGCAGCGCGGCGTCAAGGCGCCGGCCTTCGAGGCGCCCGTCACCTGCGAGCCGGGCGAGCGCCGGCGCGCCGACATCGTGCTGCGACGCGAGGGCAAGCGAGTCCTCGCCGGCTACCATGAGCGGGCCAGCCAGAACGTCGTAGACGTCGGCACCTGCGTCGTGGCCCGCCCGAAGATCAACGCCGCAATCGCGTCCTTGAGGTCGGCGATGGCCGCCATCCTGCGCGACGGCACCTCGGCAGATGCCGTGGTCAACGAGACCGACACCGGGCTCGACGTGCTGATCCGCCCGCACAAGCGCTTCGAGATGACGCTCGCCATCCGCGAGGCCCTGATCGCGCTGGCCGAGAGCGCCGACATGGCCCGCGTGAGCTGGGGCGATCGCGCGACGGCCGAGCCCGTGCTGGTGCGCCGCACGCCGCAGCTGATTCTGGGCGACCTGTTGATCGAGCCGCCGCCGGGCGCGTTCCTGCAGGCCACCAAGCGCGCCGAGCTGGTGATGCGCTCCGGCGTGACGGCGTGGCTGGGCGAGGCGGTGCGGACCGCCGACCTGTTCGCCGGCATTGGCGCTTTGTCGCTGGGCAAGCCGGGCAAGCTCAGCCTGTTCGAATACGACCGCCCATCGGTCGCCGCCGTCGACGCCGCGGCGCGCAAGCTGGGCGGCAACCGCGTGACAGTGCAGCTGCGCGATCTGTTCCGCCGGCCGTTGAGCACCAAGGAACTCGATGCCTTCGACGCCATCGTGCTCGACCCGCCGCGCGCGGGTGCGGCCGCACAATGCGCCGAACTCGCCGGCTCGAAGGTCAAGCGCGTGGTCTACGGCTCCTGCGACCCCGGCAGCTTCGCCCGCGACGTCCGCACCCTGCAGGACGGCGGATACCGGCTGGAGAAACTCATGCCCATCGACCAGTTCCTCTGGTCGGCGCATGTTGAGATGATCGCGCTACTGACAAAATGAATCGAGGAGACGACCGATGATGTTCGACCTTTCCGGCAAGGTGGCCGTGGTGACCGGCGGCAGCCGTGGCATCGGCCGCTCGATCTGCGAACAGATGGCCGCCCATGGCGCCAAGGTCGTGGTGTCGAGCCGCAAGCTGCCGGCCTGCGAGGAGGTGGTGAAGGGGATCAAGGAGAAGGGCGGCGAGGCGACCGCCGTCGCGGCCAGCATCTCCGACAAGGCCCAACTCGAGAACCTCGTGGCCGAGGCGCGCAAGGCCTATGGCCGTATCGACATCATGGTCTGCAACGCCGCCTCCAACCCGTATTTCGGCCCGCTCACGGGGCTGAAGGACGAGGTGTTCCAGAAGATCATGCAGAACAACGTGATGTCGAACCTTTGGCTGATGAACATGGTCGGCCCGGAGATGGCGGAGCGCAAGGACGGCGCCTTCATCATCGTGTCGTCGATCGGCGCGCTGGTCGGCTCGGCCCATATCGCGGCCTACAACATGAGCAAGGCGGCCGATCTCTCGCTGGTGAAGTCGCTCGCCATGGAGTGGGGCAAGCATAACATCCGCGTCAACGCGATCGCGCCCGGGCTGATCCAGACCGACTTCGCCAAGGCGCTGTGGGACAATCCGCAGATCCGCGC
>JABMNB010000108.1 GCA_013205335.1 Rhodospirillales bacterium | reverse complement strand
CTGAGCAAGCGCCAAACGTTTCGCGCTTACTGCGAGATTGGCAAAGGTCGCGTACCAAAGCGACTCTTTGCGGTAGTCAAGGCGCTGCCTGAGCCGAAGATGTGCGCATGACTCAGGAAGCGGTTGGTAAGTATGTCGCTGTCGTGTCGAGTCCTGGCCAAGGAAATTTCGTGAGCGGCCGGGTCCGCAATAGGCGCCGGATGGGCTTGCTCGTGCTCGGCGCCGGCTTTCTTCTTGCGGGGACGATGCCAGCCCTGGCCGCCGGTCCCGATGCACCGGCGATCGACGGACGACTTCTCAGCCTGCTGTGGATGGTGCCGTTCGCCGGCATCCTGCTGTCGATCGCCGTCATGCCGCTCGCGCTACCCCGGTTCTGGCATCACCATTTCGGCAAGGTATCGGCAGCGTGGGCTTTGATGGTCATTGTGCCTTTTGCGGTGATCCATGGCGTGCCGACCGCCGCTTACGAGGTCATCCATCTGATGTTCCTCGACTATATCCCCTTCATCGTGTTGCTGCTGGCGCTGTTCACCGTCACCGGAGGCATTCACATCAAGGGTAACCTGCACGGCTCGCCCTCGATGAACACCGCCCTGCTCGCGATCGGCACGGTACTGGCCGGCTGGATGGGCACCACCGGTGCCTCGATGCTGCTGATCCGCACGGTGATCCGGGCCAACGACGACCGGAAGCACAAGATCCACGTCTTCGTCTTTTTCATCTTCCTGGTTTCGAACATCGGCGGCGCGCTGACTCCGCTCGGCGATCCGCCGCTGTTCCTGGGCTTCCTCAAGGGCGTCAGCTTCTTCTGGACCACCACGCACCTGTTCAGCGAGATGCTGGTTTGCGCCATTGTTTTGCTCGCCCTCTTCTACGCCATCGACAGCTACTGGTACCGCAAGGAAGGGCACCTCAAGCGCGATCCCACACCGGAGTCGCCGATCCGCATCGAGGGCGGCGTCAACATCATCCTGCTCGCGGCCATCGTCGGCGTGGTGCTGGCGAGCGGCACCTGGAATCCCGGCGTGCGCTTCACCGTCTTCCACGTCACGCTCGAGCTGCAGCACGTCCTGCGCGATATTTGTCTGGTGGCAATCTGCGTGGTGTCTCTGAAGCTCACCTCGCGCCGCGTACGATCCGAAAATTCCTTCAGCTGGGGCCCGATGGCCGAGGTCGCCAAGCTGTTCGCCGGCATCTTCATCACCATCGCACCTGCGATCGCCATCCTGAAGGTCGGCAAGGATGGGGCAATGGCGCCACTCGTGGCGCTGGTCACAAATCCGGATGGCCAGCCCAACGACATCTGGTACTTCTGGCTCACCGGCATTCTGTCGAGCTTCCTCGACAATGCACCGACCTATCTGGTGTTCTTCAACCTCGCGGGCGGCGATGCCAATATCCTGATGGGTGCGCTCGCCAGCACGCTGGCAGCCATCTCCTGCGGCGCGGTATTCATGGGCGCCAACACCTACATCGGCAACGCACCCAATTTCATGGTCAAAGCGGTCGTGGAGGAATCCGGCATTCGCATGCCGAGCTTCTTCGGTTACATGGCATGGTCGTGCATCATTCTGGTTCCGCTGTTCATTTTGCTTACTATCATCTTTTTCTGAAGTGTTGCCGGGAGCTGGCACAGCGTGGCCGTCTATCTGACCGCGGAGTGTGGCTTTTGGGGCCGTGGATGCACGAGATATCGTATGCAGTTGTAATTGCATTGGTGCGTTTGACATCTCTGCATGGAAGCTTCAGCTTTAGTTTAATAAATACCGCCTGACGTAATGGGGCGGTAGCTGCGGGCCGATCAACGGCCGGTAAACAGGGAGCGACGGACGGAGGCGACTGAAGAATTGCTGCGGTGATTAAGTAGACGCCGAACGTCCTTTCGCGTGGCTTTATGCAAAGGGAGGAAAAACATGCGCTTGATGGGTAAGTTGGGAGTCATCGCGGCTGCCGCTTCGGTGGCAATGGGCGCCGGTACGGCCGTGGCCCAGGATAAGAAGGTGCGGCTGCAGATGCAGTCCAATTTCGCGTCGACCTTGGCCCTGCTCGGGCCGAACGCGAATTACACGGTCGACCAGATCAGGAAGCTGTCGGCCGGCAGCATCGACATCAAGTTCTTCGAACCCGGCGCGCTGGTGCCGGCGAGCCAGGCCTTCGACTCGGTGGCATCGGGCGCGCTCGATGCCGCCTGGGCGACGCCGGGCTTCTGGACCGGCAAGGACATCGCCTTCGCCGTGTTCGCGACCGTGCCCTTCGGGCCCGGCCTCGGCGAGTACCTCGCCTGGATGAAGCACGGCGGCGGCGAGCAGCTCATGCAGGCGCTCTACGCCAAGTACAACATCCACTCTGTGATGTGCCATCTGATCCCGCCCGAGGCTGCGGGCTGGTTCCGCAAGGAGATCAAGACGCTGGAGGATCTCAAGGGCCTGAAGATGCGCTTCTTCGGGTTGGGCGCCAACGTCATGCAGAAGCTCGGCGTCTCGACCCAGCTCCTGCAGGCCGGTGAAATCTTTCAGGCGCTTCAGCTCGGCACGATCGACGCCACCGAGTTCTCCATGCCGGTGATGGATCTCAGCCTCGGCTTCCACCAGGTGGCGAAGTTCTACTACTTCCCCGGCTGGCATCAGCAGGCCACGGTTGGCGACCTCATGATCAACAAGGCCAAGTGGGATTCGCTCTCGCCGCACCAGAAACTGATCGTCGAGGCGTCGTGCGACCAGACCGTGCTGCGCGGCATGAGCCTGGGTGAATCGCTGCAGCCCAAGGCGCTGGCCGAAATCGAGAGCAAGGGCGTCAAGCTCGTGACCTGGGGACCGGAGTTCCTGGCCGCCTTCCAGAAGGCGTGGGAAGAGGTCGCGGTCGAGCAGGCGGCCAAGAGCCCCGAATTCAAGAAGGCCTGGGACTCGCTCAGCACCTTCCGCAAGGAATATGCGATCTGGAGGGAGCGCGGCTACCTCAAGTAGCCATCGATACTGCGCAGGCGGCCGCCCGAAGGGGCGGCCGCTTCCTTCTGGGGAGATCTTGGCGATGCAGGCAATGTTGAGTGCGAGCGACGCGATCAATCGCGTCCTTCGAGGTATCGCGCGTTTTTTTGGTTGGTTGTTCATCGCGTTGGTGGTGGTCATCTGCTGGGACGTGCTGACCCGCAAGCTGGGCTTCCAGATTCCCGGTTTCGGTTCGACCCCGATTCAGGAGCTCGAATGGCACCTGCACGGCGGACTTTTCCTGTCCTGGCTGGGCTATGCCTATATCCGCAACTCCCATGTCCGCATCGACGTGTTCACGGCGAACAAGACGCCGCGCCAGCAGGCAAAGCTCGAAGTGTTCGGCATCCTCGTCTTCGCCATCCCCTACTGCGTCGTGGCCACGTATTTCTCTTTCCTGTTCGCGCAGGTCTCGTTCCTCCAGAACGAGCGCTCCGACGCCCCGAACGGGCTCGAGTACCGCTGGATAATGAAGGGCTGCCTGTTCCTGGGCCTGGTCCTGGTCGATGCGGCGGTCGCCTCGGTCCTGATGCGAAAACTCGTCATGCTGTTCGGTCCCCCGGACCTCGCCGCGCGCGCCTCGTCGCCCGCGGCCAGCCACTGAGGAGACAGGCCATGGAATGGATCGCAGACCATCTCTCCGTCCTCATGTTTCTCGTGCTCACGTTCATCATGTTCGTGGGCTATCCGGTGGCGTTCGTCCTCGGCGGCGTGGCGCTTGCTTTCGGTGCCCTCGGGATCGCGCTCGATGTGTTCCGTCCGGCACAGTTCGGCAGCCTGATCCCCCGCATCTGGGGCCAGGCCGTGCAGAACCAGGTTCTCATTGCCGTCCCGATGTTCGTCTTCATGGGCACGATCCTGGAGAAGTCCGGCGTTGCCGACGAGTTGCTGAAGGCCCTTCAGGTCATTACGCGGCGGATTCCCGGCGGGCTTGCGATTTCGGTCACCGTCATGGGCACCATCATGGCCGCGACCACGGGAATCGTCGGCGCCTCGGTGATCATGCTCACCCTGATTGCCCTGCCGACCATGCTGGAGCGCGGCTATTCCAAGGAACTGTCGGTTGGCACCATCGCCTCGGCCGGCACGCTCGGTATCCTGATACCGCCGAGCATCATGCTGGTCATCATGGGCGATCTCATGACGCTGTCGGTCGGAACGCTGTTCACGGCCGCCATCATCCCGGGCTTGGTCCTCGCGGGCACCTATCTCGTCTACATCTGCATCTACGCCGCGCTCAATCCCAAGATGGCGCCACCGCTGTCGGCGGCGGAGGGGCCACAGAGCGCGGGCGAACTGCTGCGTCTGGTGCTGCGCAGCTTCCTGCCGCCGGCCTTCCTGATCTTCGTCGTCCTGGGGTCGATCTTCGGGGGCTGGGCGACGCCTACCGAGGCCGGCGGAACAGGGTGCGCCGGCGCGCTGTTGCTGGCGTGGTGGAACAAGCGTCTCAACCTGAAGATGTTGAACGAGGTGATCGAGAGTTCGGCCCTCACCAATGCCCTGGTGTTCTTCATCATCTTCGGGGCCACGCTGTTCTCATTCGTGTTCCGCGCGCTCGGCGGCGACGATCTGGTCATCGAACTCCTGAAGGCGGCCGGCATTGACACGGGATGGGAAATCCTGATCTTCGTGATGGTGCTGGTCTTCATCATGGGGTTCTTCTTCGACTTCCTCGAGATCTGCCTGATCGTCCTGCCGATCTTCGCGCCAATTCTCCTGAAGGTCGATTTCACGCCGCACATCGCCGAGAACAAGGACTTCATGGTCTGGTTCGTGATCCTGGTGGCCGTGAACCTGCAGTCGGCGTTCCTGACGCCGCCTTTCGGTTTTGCGCTGTTCTACATGAAGGCGACCGTTCCACCCTCGGTGACGATGGCCCACATCTACCGCGGCATCATTCCGTTCGTGGCCCTGCAGGTCATTACCGTCGCCATCTGCATGATCTGGCCGGAAATCATCCTGTATTTGCCGCGCGAGTTTGGATTCCTCGACTAATGGCCACGCAGGTCCGACAATTCAGCTATGGCCGTGGCACAAGGATCGCGACGCTTGCCTAGTGTTATTGATTTCGGTGTAAGCGCAGAACTGTCGGCTTAACAAAGGAAGGTATCGTCATGGCCATCACCGGCGGCTGCTACTGTGGCGAAATTCGATATCAATCGGACAACGAACCTCAAGCATCGATCCAGTGCCATTGCCGTGAATGTCAGTACATCACGGGCGGTCATCCAAATGCGATTGCCATATTTCCGCTCACTGGCTTCAGCTTCACCAAAGGTGAGCCGAAAAGCTTTTCCCGCAACGACCTGGCTCGCCCGGTCACACGGTATTTCTGTCCCACCTGCGGTACTGGAATCGGTACCAGGTCGCCGGCCCGTCCAGATTCGATGATTATCAAGGTTGGAACACTCGATGATCCGAGCACGTTCAAGGCGCAGGCTGCGATTTTCACCATCGACAAGCAGCCCTTCCACGTTGTGCCGGAGGGTGTGCCTTCCTTCGAACGCCGGCCCGGATAAGCCCCCGGCTGTCCTGTGAGGCCGAAAAATTCGAACGACCGGGAAGCCAATCGACCGGGAAGCCAATGTTGTGCGGGGCCGCAATAGCTACCCCAACGGTGTTTCCGTACAATTATTCGGTTCGCCCACGACGTCGTCACCGGGCACAGGACAGGGCAGGGTCAGTGCTTAGGGACAGGTGGTGGTTCGCGTCACGCTGATTGCGTCCGAGCACCATACGCCTTGGCGAAGATGCTGTATGCCGTGCAGGGACTCGCCTGCGCGATGAAATTATCGCAGCCCAATAAGCTCGGATCCGCCGCCGGCGGACCCGACGTCGACAAATGGTACGCCCGACACGTGCCTCAGCCTGAAGTCGTACACTGCTGTCGATTCAAGTGGCTTGCGGCCAAGCTCGCGGGCTCCACCCTTGAACGACAGGAAGCGCAGGTATGTCCGATCTCTCGTCGGGATCGCCAGATCCGCGACACCGTCACCATCGAAGTCCGCGACCGCTGAAAGCCCGAGGTGCGGTGATCCCATTACATGATTGGATGTGTCCGGCATTTTCGCGATCTCGACCAGACTGCCCGAGCGCAAAGTCCAGACCCGGAGCAATCCGAGCACGTGCGGCATTTGCACGTAGGCTATGTCGTGCTGTCCGTCGCCGTCGAAGTCGGCGATTCCCGCCGGGTTCAACCACGTATTGGGCGAGCCCGTCGGTGGCGTCTCGGCGACGATCGACAGCGCTCCGCCTCGAAGGGCGATGACCGCAAGAGCGGCGCCCCGACGCAGGTAGGAGCGAACGAGCACGATCTCATCGATCCCATCGCCATCGAGATCGGCAAGGCGGGGCTGCCGATCCTCAAACACCGAATCCTCTGGCAGGGTAAGTCGCAGGAGTTTGCCGTCGCGCAGACGCACCATCAGGCTCGCCGCTTCGTACGGGGAGCCGAGCACGAAGTGCCGATACTGCGTGGTCGCATCCGCCAGCCATGCCTCGGCAATCGTACCAGCGCCGCGAGCGACACGCAGATCCGCTATGGCGCCGGGATAGTCCGCGGCACGAACGTCTGGTGCGTGCGCGACGGTGAGCGCGGCAACGACGATGGCTATGGCCCGCTGGCCGAATGAATGCTGCCATCTCAAGCACATCGTCGAACTTCCAAAGTGTCGGTTACGCTGGCACCTGACAGAAGCATGTCCTAGGCAACCTTATTCTGTTCGACATCCTTCGGCGTCTCAACCCGCTTTTCCAGATGAACCATTGAAGGTGGCCGAGCCGATTCCATTTGCGCCATAGATTCAGCGTCCTGTTTCGTTGGATCGGCGGAGATGAGGGTGCAGCCAGCGGGTGACGCCCAATCCGACGCTCTGCGACTCGACTTCGACCCCGACCCCGACCTCAAGCTGGAGTTCGACGGTTCGAGCGTCACCTCCGATGCGGGCTTGCTGGCCTGTCGCGAACTCGGCGATGCGCGCGGCCTGTCAACGCCGGATCCTGGCGGTCAACGCAAGCTCCTACAACGAACTCCGGACGCATCCGTGCCTGGACATTCCGCGCCTCGGCGGTCTCTGCACCGGTGCTCTGCCTTCTCCTCATGTGCAGGCGCCAGCGCCCCTGCCATGCGCCGCCTGTCCGATTCACACATCTCAAAAAATGATTCCGTATCAATGACTTGCGTGGCGGTCTCAACCACACAACTGGCACCGTCACCGCCGCCATAAGCATTGAAAAGACTCAGCTTTTTGAACGCCTCTTTCACTCGCGCGAGGCATCGGTTGAGATGTGTGAATACGATAGCATGCGCCGCGGGGAGATGTCGGTGCTGCCCTGCGCGGCGAAACGCTGCTACGAACCCGGGCTCACGCCCTCTCCGGACCTCTGAAACCGCCGCGCATGCGTACGACCACACCGCCGATCTGGCTGCTGATGAGCGCGACAGTGTCGTCGCAGCTGGCGCTGAGCATCTTACTGCCATCACTGCCGACCATCGCGGGCAGCTTCGATGTCGCCTATGGCACCGCCCGGCTGACGCTGTAGGTCTATCTTTTCGCGTTTGCCTTCGCGCAGCTGGTTGTGGGCCCGCTCTCGGACAGCAGAGGCCGGCGGCCGGTCCTGCTGGCCAGCATGGTCGTCTTCCTCATCGGCAGCGTCTGCTGCGCCCTCAGCCCGACGATCGAGACCCTGATCGGCTCACGCCTGATCCAGGCCTGCGGCGCCTGCGGCGGCGTGGTGCTGGGCCGCGCCATCGTTCGTGACAGCCGCACCGGACCGGAAATGCCACGGGCGATGGGCTACATGGTGTCGGCCATGGCACTGGCGCCGGCGCTGTCACCGCTGCTAGCGGGACAGTTGCTGGTCCACTTTGGCTGGCAGAGCAATTTCTGGTTCACGGCCGGCGCCGGCTTCGCGGTGATGGCCGCGGTCTGGCGCATCGTCGGCGAAACAGCCCCTGAAGCACCGCCTCGCACGACCGGCGTCGTGCGCGACTATATCGACGGCTTCCGCGTCGTGCTGCGCGAGCGCCGGTTCGTGGGTCCCATGATTGCGGCCACCTGCGCTTCGTCCGGCCTCAATGTTTTTTTCCGGCGGACCCATCCTGCTGATCCCGATCGGCCAGGGCATCCTCACTGTCGGGGCGGTTGCGATGATGGCGACAGCCTGGTTCGGCTTAGTCACGCCGCTCGCGCTGATCGTGCCGCTGATCCTGATGGGCTGGGGCAATGGTCTCAACATGCCCAATGCCATGGCAAACGCGCTCGCCTCGGTACCCGCCAATCCGGGTCGGCGCGGCCTCGGTGCTGCTGGCAGGCTACTTTTCGCATACGACGCAGTGGAATATCGGGCCTGGTGTTGCCGTGACCGGTATCGAGGAGCTGGTGGACGCTGGTGCTCAGGCCGTCCGGCGCCGAGAGGCCGGGCTAGTCTTCGAGCGTGCCCGCCAGACGCTCCGCGGCTTCGGCGTAGTCCTTCATAAAATCGTAGACTACCGACCGCGCCGACTGTTCGGTGTTCATGAGGCCGACCGCCTGGCCGACGTAGTAGGTGGCGAGAAGCTGGGCGCCCTCATGTCCGCTGGCGGCAAGCTTGTCGATTTTTGCCAGCGCCGGCCGGCTGATGAGGCCTTGGAGCGGCATCGGCAGCGGATCGGGCGCGTGCTCGCCGTGCCAGCCGTCGGTCCAGGCCGACTTGAGCTGCCGCGTCGGCTTGCCCGTCCGGCTGCGCGACCGCACGGTATCGCGCGAGGTCGCGGCCAGCATTTTCTTCTTCACCGTCGGGGTGGTCTCGGCCTCCGCCGTCGTCAGCCAGACCGACGCAGTCCAGGCGCCGGCGGCGCCCATGGCCATGCACGCCGCCATCTGCCGCCCGGTCGCGATGCCGCCGGCCGCCAGCACGTCGATGTCCTTGTAGGCCGCAACGGCCTGCAGCACCTCGGGCACGAGCACCATCGTCGAGACCTCGCCACAGTGCCCGCCCGCCTCGGTGCCGGCGACCACGAGAATGTCGACCCCGGCCTTGGCGTGTTTGATCGCATGTTCCTTGGCGCCGGTGAGAGCGCCCACCAGGATGCCCTTGTCGCGAGCCCGGGCCATGATCGACGGCGGCGGCACGCCGAGCGCATTCACGAACAGCTTGATGGGATGGCTGAAGGCGACATCGAGGAGCCGCGCCGCGCCGCCCTCGCGCATGTTGTCCGTATAGTCGTGGACGGCTTGCCCGGCGGACCACAGATCGGCGGTATCGATGCCGTGCTGGGCGAGCAGGCCGGCGACATGCCGGCGATGTTCGGGGGGCACGCGCGCCTCGAGGTCGGCCGCCGTCAGCCCACCCTCCTTGTCCTCCATCTTGTTGGGAATCAGCAGGTCGATCCCGTAGGGCTTGCCGTTGACATGCTCGTCGATCCACCTGAGATCGATTTCCAGGCTCTCCGCGGTGTGGGCGACGGCGCCCAGCACGCCGAAGCCACCGGCATTCGACACCGCGGCCACGACGTCGCGGCAATGGCTGAAGGCGAACAGGGGAAATTCGATCCCGAGTTTCCTGCACAAAGCGGACTTCATCCGACGTTCCCCCTGGGTAAAAAAACAGTTACGGCCGAGAAGCAAGCGAGGCGGGATTGGATAGCAGTGCCTGAGGTGCCCCGGTACAATTTTCCAGACCGCCGTGATGCGGGAGTACCAATGCTTGCGGTCAGGCCGCTCTCAATGGACGAGTTCTGGCGTGGCATAGAGCCTGACCGGTGCCTCGATACCCTTCAGGACATAGTCGCGCCCTGCATCCTTCCAGGCGATTGCCGGCGTGCGGTCGTGTACTCGCTGCGTAACGAGAATCGCGCCTGAGGCCGCAGCGGATTGTGCTCGCGCGGCGACATTCACCACTGTCCCGATGGCTGTCAGATCTCGATGGGAGCGGCCGAATTCTCCGAACTTCATGATGCCCGAATCGATTCCTATACCGACACCAAGCGACCGCGCGTCGAGACCATGCGCCCGGGAAAACTCTGCGAAGCGGCTTCTGCAATCCTCCTGCAGGAGGCGCGCCGACGCCACGGCGCGGGCAGCATGGTCGGCGTGCCTTACCGGGAAATTGAATACCGCCATGACGGCATCGCCGATCGTCTTGTTCAGCAAACCGTCCTGGGACCATATGGCGTCGCCACAAGCGTCGTAGAAGGTGTCGAGCAGTTCGGACATCGCTTGCGGCGGCAGGGTTTCGGTCAGCCCGGTGTAGCCGCGCAGGTCGGCGAACATCACCGTGGCATCAATGTCTACGTTGCGGGCCCGCATGATCGTGGTGAAGGCCAGTTCGCAAAATGTGCAGGTATTGGGGTTCATTCGACTCGGCTTTAGGCCGACAGCCCGGAATGGAAGTGAGGTGATTCCCCGTAGCGGTACCGGCAGGCGCAAGTTCTGCCAGCACCCTTTGCAGATCAATGACGGAGCGTGAGCCATGCAATCCTCGCAGCATCTCAGCCAGGCACTCGAACCACATCTTCTGCCAGCAGAGCGCCGCGAGACGGCTATCACCGTGATTTCACCATCGGCATCACGGCGGGGACATTCTACGGGAGGCGCCTTTCGAGGAATGCTAACACCCAGTCTTGGAACTCGCAAACTGTCGAGAAGTTGGACCTGAACATGTCCCGTGGCGGGGCGAACATGGGAACTCTCGACGGCAAGAACCCAGCGGTAAGGCAACGGGGATCGCAGAGGCGACGGTCAGGCGTCGCGCCGCCGGAGGGGGCCTGCCAATGGGACCATCGTCGCAATCAGCCTCTCAATCGGCCGAACCGGCAGCCAGGCGTTCAAGCGCATCAAAGCCAACTGGAGCTTCTGCCTGTCGAGGGAGCAGGTACGTCGCCTTCGCAAGGCCCTTGTGCACGCGGGCGATCTGGACCCGCTCTCTGGACAGACGACGCAGCACGGGCAAGATCGGCTGCACGTCGCAGATGCTGGACGAGGGGTGAAAAAGGCCGAGCGCGACAGCGCTTCTTTCCTGGTGTCCACATGCCGATGCCAGAATGCTTGCCCCACCGACGCCAGCGCAACGGTTTGGTGCGCTGGATTCATTGTCCTGCAGCAGCTGAAGCATGGACGCATGTGCCACCAAGGCTCTATGACTCACGTCAGTGCATGGTTCACTTAAGAAGATGCCAATAGTCGCTTGGGAGACGCGTTTGCAAAGGCGGCCTCGGAGAGTTTCCTAACGTTTACTGCCAGAGGGTCGAATGAAATTAGCTTCTGTAGCTGCGATAGCCCTTCTTCTGCTTGTCGGTTGCACCTCAGTTCCCGGAAGTGATGGTCGCTACGCAACGCCGGGACGGGGCGGTTGGGACAGCTTCCGCGCGGCCGCACCCGCAGAACCCGGGTCATCGGGTGGTTAGCAGGTCGGTATTCGTGAAGTTGATAGCGGCGTCTGTGCTGTTCGGCATGGTAACCGCATCGACGCTCGCGTCCGCGGATGTCAGCATCCGCAAGGAAGAGGTCCTCTTCAAGCAAGGCGAGACCGGCGCCACAATCAAGGGAAAGATTTCGGGCGACCAGACTGTTGACTATCGGGTGCGTGCCGGCGCCGGGCAGTCCCTGATGGTCGCTTTCACGCCGGATAATTCGTCGGCGTATTTCAACGTTATCGCGCCCGGAGCGGATTCGGCCTTATTCATAGGTTCAACTTCTGGCAACCGCTTCGAAAGCACGCTTCCGGCCAGTGGCACCTACACGATACGTGTCTATCTCATGCGAAACGCGGCGCGGCGCGGCGAGAGCGTGAACTACACACTGCAAGTGGGTGTTGCCGCGGATGCAAGTAAGCTGACTGCCGGCAATGCCGGACCGGACAAATGGGATGCCTCAGGTTCGGTGAAATGCTCTGCGGGTGCTCCCGGGCTCGATCGGGAATGCGGCTTCCGGGTTGTGCGCAATCTGTCCAAGCGGTCAGCGGACGTCTGGATCGCGAACATCGCCAGGGGTCAGTCTGGGTACAGATTCTTCCACTATGCGGACAGGCAGTTCACGACGAGCGACAATGCAAAGCTTGCGTGGCAGCGGAAGGACGACAACTGGTGGATCAGTGTCGACGGCAGGGAGTTCTACTTGATTCCCGATGCCCTCATTCACGGCGGTTGAAGCGGCCGGACCGGGTGAGAGCTATGGCACGGAGAATTGCCTTTCGATGACGCCAGGCTGCCGGTTCGTCGCAATTTTTGGCGCCATCTGTCTCGTCGCATGGGTGGGAAGCGCCATCCGCTTGCCCGTCTGATCCGAGCCCCCAAGACTCAGCCAGCGGGGAGATGAATCTGTTTGTCGCCAATATTGTCCCGTGTGGTTCTCAGTAGCCGCAGCCCCAATATCATCGATAATATGAACGAGACCATTCGCCACGTGTGCCGCATCGTTGAACGATCCCGTAGTGCCTGAGTGGGTTTGCATTGGATGGCCGCCAGCATGAGGCATGCGTCGAGGAGGATTTCGGCGACTCAACGCCCACAAGCAACCGCTCTTCTCAAGAGAGACTCCCTGGCCCATCAGGGAGAAACGCCATCAGCCCACCTTGAACTGTACGCGGAGGCCGCATAGGGGCAGGCCCGCCGATCGGCTCGACAAACTGGGTTCCTTGATACGCTCCTTGTCTCCAAACCCGACTTAAAGCGCTGCCATCCAGGGACGCGACGCTGCAGGCGAAATCAGGAAGTGACGACGTTTGGTTGACTAACGATCAGCCTTCAAAGGCATTATACTAACAAGTCAATAATAT
>JABMNB010000107.1 GCA_013205335.1 Rhodospirillales bacterium | reverse complement strand
TCTCGGCCGGCATCTGGTCGACGACCCAGCGGGCGGCGCTCGCCCAGCTGTCCCAGATGGACAGCGGCGCCTTGCGCCAGTCGGGTACGACGATGTCGACCCGGCCCTCGAGGGAAGCTACCTGGGCCGCGAAAAGGCGTGGCGAGCACAGCACGCCGGGGACCAGCAGCAGGGGTGTCCTGGTCATTCTTTCCTCCGTCTCCAAGCGTAGCGCAGACCCATTGGCTGCGGTACCAATAAGCCATGGCCGCCGCCTCCGTTCGCGACATCCGTCTCGACCTGTTCCGCGGGCTTGCTCTGTGGTTCATCTTTCTCGACCACATCCCGACGAACATCGTGAGCTGGCTGACGGTCCGCAACTACGGCTTCAGCGACGCGACCGAGATCTTCGTCTTCATCTCCGGCTACACCGCCGTCATCGCCTACAGCCGCATGCTGGAGGCGGAGGGGTGGCCGCGTACCGCCGCACGCATCTATCGCCGCGTCTGGCAACTCTACGTCGCCCATATCCTCCTGTTTGTGGCCTTCTCGGCGCAGATCGCCTGGGTCTCGATCGCCCGCGACACGCCCGCGCTGATCGAGGAGATGCAGCTGCTGGGCCTCGGCGATAACCCCTACCGGGCCATCCTCGAGGCGGCCCTGCTAAAGTTCCGGCCGGTCAATCTCGACGTGCTGCCGCTCTACATCGTTCTGCTGGCGGCCTTCCCCCTGGTCCTGCCGGTGGTGGTGCGCTGGCCCTGGGTGGTGATCGCGGCGTCCTTCGCGCTCTATGCCGCAACCTCCCACTACAACTGGAGCCTGCCGGCCTACCCGGAGGAAAAGGTCTGGTACTTCAATCCCATGGCCTGGCAGGTCGTTTTCCATGTCGGCGCGGCCTGCGCTGTGTTCGGCTCGAGACTGTCCTGGCTCGACCGATTCCGGGGGACGCTGACCGTCCTGGCGATCGCCTTCATCTTGTTCGCGGCCGTCATCGCCTTGTCCTGGCACTACAACCCCCTGGAGCGGCTGATCCCGTCCTGGGTGGCGCGGCTCATCTATCCAATCGACAAGACCAACATCGATGTCCTGCGATTCCTGCATTTTCTGGCGGTCGCATGGCTGGTCAGGATCGCGGTGCCGATCGACGCAGCCGGCCTCAAGTGGCCTATCTGGCGGCCACTTCGCAGATGCGGTGAAGCTTCCTTGGTTATATTCTGCATTGGTACCTTCCTGGCGCTCAGCGGCCAGGTGATCGTTGGCCACTATGAAGATTCGATCTTGTCGCAGATTCTCGTGAGCATCGTGGGCATCGCAGTCATGTGCGTGGCCGCCTACATCGCCGCCTGGTTCAAGCGCGGCGGCTCCCGCGCGCCGGTTCGCCTTCGCCCCGTGACCGGGACCTGACAGATGACGCGTGCACTCCTCCTTTTCTTGGTCGCAGCCGTTTCGCTGGCGTTTGGCGGGTCGGCCTTTGCCCAATCCATGACCCTGTGTCGCGCCAAGCCCGCCCTGCTCGAGCTCGGTGCAGCCTTGCCGATCGCGCGCAAGGCGATGACCGAGCGCAAGCTGCTGCGCATCATTGCCCTGGGATCGTCGACGACCGCGGGTTACGGCGTTTCCAATCCCTCCTTCGCCTTTCCGACGCAGCTTCGCATCGGCCTCGAGAAGGCGCTGCCCGGCATCGACATCGAGGTCATCAACCGCGGCATCGGTGGCCAGGACGTCGAGGAAATGGCCGCCCGCATGCGCACCGAGATGGAAGGCAATCCGGCCTCTCTGGTCATCTGGCAGACCGGCACCAACGCCGCCATCCGCCAGATGCCGCTCGACAAGTTCGACACCACGCTGCGCGCAGGTCTGAAGCTCGGCAAGTCGCTGGGTGCGGACTTCGTTCTGATGAACCTGCAATACGTCCCCGCGGTCGTCGCCGCGCCCGACAAGGAAGCGTATGAAAACATCATGGCCAGTGCGGCCAGGGACTTTTCCGCTGGCCTGTTCCGCCGCTACGACATCATGCGCAGCTGGTACGAGGACGGGATGCCCTATGCCCAGTTCGTGCAGCTCGACGGACTCCATCTCAATGATTTCGGCCAGAAGTGCATCGGCAGGCTGCTGACCCGTTCGATTCTCAATGCGCTGACCGGACCCTGAAAAGAGGACGCTGCATGCCCCGCCGCTTCGTCGATCTTTCGATCTATCTCGAGAACGACGTGATCTCCGATCCGCCGCCGTTCGGGCCGAAGATCCAGTACCACAAGCACGCCGATACGGCCGGGCAGATCGCCGGCTTCTTTCCTGGTCTGAAGAAGGAAGACCTGCCGGACGGCGCAGGCTGGGCGGTCGAGAACGTCAATCTCTCGACGCATAACGGCACGCACCTCGATGCGCCTTATCACTTCCATCCGACGATGAACAAGGGCGAGCGCGCCATCACCATCGACGAGGTGCCGCTCGAATGGTGCTTCCAGCCCGGCGTGAAGCTCGACTTCCGCGACAGACCCGACGGCCATGTCATCACGGCGGCCGAGGTCGAGGACGAGCTGAAGCGGATCGGCCACGAGCTGCAGCCGCTCGAGATCGTCGTGGTCAATACGCGGGCGGGTTCGCGCTACGGCAACAGCGACTACGTCAATTCTGGCTGCGGCATGGGCTACGATGCCACGATCTACCTGCTGGAGAAGGGCGTACGGCTGACCGGCACGGACGCTTGGAGCTGGGACGCGCCCTTCTTTTTCACCGCCCAGAAATGGGCGAAGGACCGCGATCCGTCGATCATCTGGGAAGGCCACAAGGCCGGCCGCGACATTGGCTACTGCCATCTCGAGAAGCTGCACAATCTCGAAGCCTTGCCCGGCGACGGCTTCACCATCGCCTGCTTCCCGCACAAGATCCGCGGCGCCTCGGCGGGCTGGACACGCGCGGTCGCGATCTTCGAGGAATAGCTAAAGAGAAACAGGGCGCCGCGCGAAGAGGAGCGCCAGGCCGAGCGCCGCGATGAGACCGCCCGCGGCCATGCGCAGGCGGCGCAGCATCGCCGGGCGCCCGACGGCGATGGAACGGGCTCGAGACGCCAGCATGGCGACAACGACGTCGACGGCCGTATTGAGCGCCACGGAAATCAAACCGAGTACCAGGAACTGAAGCCATACCGGGCCGGCCGATGGATCGACGAACTGCGGCAGGAACGCCAGGAAGAAGGCCGCAGTCTTGGGATTGAGCGCTTCGACGACGATGCCCTCGCGAAAGGCCCTGGCCGCGCCTGTCGTCACCGCCTTGGCCTCGAAGGTCTGACGCGCTTCGCGGATCGTCTTGAGGCCGAGCCACACCAGATAGAGCGCGCCGGCGAGCTTCAGGATCGTGAAGGCCTCGGCACTTGTCATCACCAGCGCCGACACGCCGATCGCGCCGGCGGCGACATGGACCAGCCCGCCCAGCCCGGTGCCGAAGCTCGACGCCAGGCCCTCGCTGCGGCCGCCCGCCAAGGTGCGCGCCGCGACATAGAGCAGGCCCGGGCCCGGCGATAGTGCGATCGCCAGCGCCGCTGCGAAGAAGAGCGCGAGGGTCGCGAGATCCATCGCCGCTTACGGCAGCGGGTCGGGCTCGCCCGGCGGCAGGGGCATCTCGAAGACGTTGAGGGTCATCGACACCAGCATGTAGTAGCCGCAGACTCCCACGAGATCGACGACGCCCTTCTCGCCGAAC
>JABMNB010000106.1 GCA_013205335.1 Rhodospirillales bacterium | reverse complement strand
GTTGGAGTGGGTGACCGGGAAATAGCCGTCGACGAACTCGCCGTTCTGATCGGGCAGATACTTGAAGCCTTTCTCCTCGAACGCCTTGCCTACGGCCTGGGCGTGGCCGGACCAGTGCTCGCGCGGGATTCGGCGCACGGGAATGCGGCCGTCCTTGCCGTGCAACGGGCCGTCGAAATCGAGGTCGCGTTCGACCTTCCTGAAATAGGGCAGCACGTCGTTCCAGCCCCAGCCCGCGGCGCCGCGGCTTTCCCATTCGGCGTAGTCGGTCGGCGCGCCGCGATTGGCCATCTGGCCGTTGATCGACGAGCCGCCGCCCAGCACGCGTGCCTGCTCGTACTTGCGGAGCGGCGGGCGATTTTCCTGCGGGTTGTTGTGGCTGACCACCTGGGTGTGGACCTTGAGATCGGTCCAGTGGAAGCGCGGATCGAAATAGGCCGTGCCGGAATAGCTGTCGGCGATTTCCTTCGGCTCCTGGCCGGGCGGCGTGTCCTGGCCTGCCTCACACAGCAGCACCTTGTTGGCGCTTCGGGCGGACAGCCGATTGGCCATGACCGAGCCGGCCGACCCGCCGCCGACGATGATGTAGTCGTACACTAGGCATTTCCCCGTTTATTGCGGCCACGCTAGCACGGTTGTGGCCGGTTGTGGCGGCCGGCTTGCCGGACCGGGCGAAGGCTGCAATCGTCGGAGAAAGTCAGCAAGGGAGGTTTCGTATGCCGGACGTGATAGCCGCAAATCCTGATTTGGCTACCCCTGAACTCATGAAGGCGATCTCCGCCGCGTTCAACAGCCGCGATGTCGATCGCATCGTTTCGCACTTTACCGACGACGCGACGTTCTGGCTGGCGCGCGGCCCCGAGCCGGTCGGGCGGACACTTGAGGGCAAAGAGACGATCCGCAAGACGCTCGCCGAGCGCTTCAAGGTGATCCCCGACATGCGCTGGGACCACAAGGAGTACATTTTCGCCGGCAACCGGGCGATCTCGGTCTGGACGGTGAGGGGCAAGGGCGCCGACGGCGAGGATCTGAACTACCAGGGCTGCGACATCTACACGTTCCGCGGCGGCAAGATTTCCGCCAAGGACACCTACTGGAAGATCGTCGAGAACAAGGACCGCCTGTGATGGCCCACGATCTCGTCATCCGCGGCGGCACGGTCGTCGACGGCTCGGGTGCCCGGCGCTTCACGGCCGATGTCGGCATCAAGGACGGCACTATCGCCGAGGTCGGGCGCATCACGTCCGCGGCTGCGCGCACGATCGACGCCTCCGGGCTGATCGTCTCGCCGGGCTTCATCGACGGTCACACGCACATGGATGCGCAGGTCGCGTGGGATCCGCTCGGCAGCTGCTCGTGCTGGCACGGCGTCACGTCCGTCGTGATGAGCAATTGCGGCTTCGCGCTGGCGCCCTGTAAGCCCGAGGATCGCGACCTCTATGCGCGCTGCCTCTCCGCCGTGGAGGATATCCCGACCGAGGCAATGGCGGCCGGCATCGACTGGACCTGGGAGACTTTCCCGGAATATCTCGCGACCGTGGAGCGCCTGCCCAAGGCGATCAACTACGGCATGTACATCGGCCACTCGGCGCTGCGCATGTACGTCATGGGCAAGCGTGCGCTCACCGATAAGGCGACCGAGGACGAGATGGTCCGCATGGCCGACCTGGTCAAGGAAGCGCTGCGCGCAGGGGCCATGGGTTTCTCCAGCTCGCGCGCCTCCACCCATGTGACGCCGGACAATACGCCGGTCGCCAGCCGCATCGCCGAATGGGAGGAGATCGACCGCATTGTCGCCGCCATGGCGGAGCTCGACGACGGCATTTTCCAGGTCGGCCCCGACATCGGCAGCGGCGACAAGCACCGCGCATTCCTGCAGCGTCTCCGGCAGGTCGCGCTGCAGTACAGGCGCCCGATCATGTTCGGCGTGCTGGCGACCAAGCAAGGTGACGACCCGGCCGGCTGGCACTACCAGACGAAGTATATCGACGACACGGTGGCAGCCGGCGGCCGCATGTACGGCCAGGGCACGACGCGCTCGATCAACGCGATCTTTTCGCTGAAATCCTACCTGCCGTTCGACGTGCTGCCGGCGTGGCGGGAAATCCGTGCGTTGCCGCTCGACGAGCAGAAGAAGCGCCTGCGCGATCCCGAAGTGCGCCGCACGCTGGTCGAGGCCGAAGCCAGGATGAAGCCGCGTGACAACGTCGTGCAGGGCGGCGGGGCGGCGACCACCGATCCCCGCAAGCCCGACTATGCCAACCTCTACGCCATGAAGGGTGTCGACTGGGACGATCCGACCGTCGCCGAACTGGCGCGCGCGCGCGGGCAGCATCCGGTCGAGGTGATGATCGACCTGTCGCTGGCCAACGAGAACCAGGTCTACATCCAGCCGATCGTGAACGAATCGCCCGACGACGTGCTGGGCATCCTGAAGCACCCGCGCACACTGGCGACCTTCTCCGATTCCGGCGCCCATGTCGCGCAGGAGATGGGCTCGTCGCTGCAGACGCATCTTCTAAGCTACTGGGTGCGCAAGCGCGGCGCCTTCACTCTCGAGGAGGCGGTGAAGAAGATCACCCAGGACAACGCGGTCGCCTGGGGGATGCGTGATCGGGGGCTGGTCCGCGAGGGCTACCGGGCCGATCTGGTGCTGTTCGAAGAGGATCGCATCCGGCCGAGCCTGCCGACGGTCGAGCGCGACCTGCCTGGCGGCGCCCGCCGTCTGGTTCAGAAAGCGGAAGGCATTCGGGCTACCCTGGTCAACGGCGCCCTGGCGTTCGAGAATGGCGAGGCGACGGGCGCCTATGCCGGAACGGTTCTCAAGGGAAAACTTGCCGGCTGACGGGCTCTTGCGACTTCATCTGTGGCGGTCCAAGACAATTCCCGAGGGCCGTTCACGAGGGGATGGTCTTGCGGCCGTCCGTACGAGAGGCCAAGAGACCCTGACAAGTGGCAATGGAAGACGCCGTCTACGACTATGAAAGCAGGATCCCGGCGGGGTTCTACGACAAGGTCTATCAGCAGCAAGTTGGCGTCCGCTATTGCTGGCATGACCTGAAGTTCCGGACGGTCGCCGCTCACCTCGGCAGTCCTCGCCGGCTTCTCGACATCGGCTGTGGCCCCGGCACGTTCATCGGCAACTATCTGCCGGGCATCGAGGCGCTCGGCATCGACCTCAGCGCCTCTCAGGTCGATTACGCAAGGCGGACATACGGAAGTGCGGCGCATCGCTTTTCGACCCGGCCGCTGGCGAGCCTGAGCGAAGCTGGCGAACGCTTCGACGCGGTGACGGTGGTTGAACTGATCGAGCACCTGACGCCCGAGACGGCAATAGGCCTGCTCTCCGAGGCGCGCAGGCTGCTGGCACCGGACGGCGTCCTCGTCGTCACGACGCCCAACTACAGGTCCCTCTGGCCGCTCATCGAACTCGGCGTCAACGCCCTTTCGCCGGTCAGTTACATCGAGCAGCATATCAACAAGTACCGGCGCGGCCTGCTTGCCGCGCATCTCTCCGCCGCCGGCTATCGTGATGTCTCGGTGAAGACGGCGCTGGGTCTTGCGCCCTTCGCTGCCGCATTCGGGCTCGGAACCGCCAACGCTCTGCACGCTATCGAGACGGACGTGAACCACCTCGGTACGGGCAATCTTCTGCTCGCCACGGCCCGTCCGTGACGGTGGGCGAGTGATCGCTCTCTCGATCGCCGTGCCTGCCCACGGTGACGGCACCCGGTATGGCTCTTTCATCGATCTGAGCCGACGGCCCATGATTACGAACCGGCGGATCGGGGGCGGCTCCTCGGTCTTC
>JABMNB010000105.1 GCA_013205335.1 Rhodospirillales bacterium | reverse complement strand
GGCGTCACCTGGCCGCGATGAGATTGGAACGGTGGCCGCGATCAAGTTGGAATGTGTGGCCGACATAACTTCGGGATACCCGGCCGGCTTCGTTGGAATATGCAACAATGTCCCCAGCGGCTCTAGAATGCCACATCACCAATGTCAGGAAAAAAAGATGAAACTCTATACTCATCCCGTTTCGACTGCGTGCCGTCCGGTGATGCAGTTCATCGCCGACAACAACATTCCCTGCGAGATGGAAGTCGTCGACATCCTGAAGGGGGCCCACTACGAGCCGGCCTACACCTCGAAGAATCCCAACCGTCTTGTGCCCATGCTTGAGGACGGCGACTTTCGCCTCACCGAGAGCGCATCGATCCTGCGTTACCTCGCTGAAAAGATTGGTTCGCCTGCCTACCCGGAGGACCTCAAGCAGCGCGCACGGGTCAACGAGGCGATGGATTGGTTCAACTCCAATTTCTACAAGGATTGGGGCTACGGCCTCGTCTATCCGCAGCTCTTCCCGCACCACAAGCGGCCCGACGAGAAGGCGCATGCCGGTACGATCTCGTGGGCCCAGGACCGCAGCAAGGTCTGGCTGCAGGTGCTGAACGACCACTGGCTGAGTGGCAGCAAAAAGTATCTGTGCGACGACCAGATCACCATCGCGGACTATCTCGGCTCGGCGATCATGAGCATCGGTGAATTGATCCATTGCGATTTGTCGAAGTATCCCAATGTTCAGCGCTGGATTGGCAACGTGAAGAAGCAGCCGAACTACGAGAAGATCAACGACGCCGCATTCAACGGCTTCGCCGCCTCCACCAAAGGCCAAGCCTGGCAGACGGTGTGAACGATGAGACTTCGAACATGATCACGAGGCTGAGCCAGAGCGGTGCCGCTCTGTGCGGGCCTAGTGCCTGTCTGAGCGGCACCGCTCTGGTGCTTTAATCCAACTGTAAGTCGAGGCGCCATGACCAGCCGCAGAACAGCGTTGAAAATGGGAGCCGCCGTCACGGGCGGCTTCATGATTAGCCGTGGAACGCTCGCCATGGACGACTTTCATCGGATAAATCACGACAACTAGCTGCTCAACGAGGGCTTGCAGTAGAGCCGCGGAACATGCTGTCGAGATGCTTGCGCGCTCCGTCGGCCAACAAGACACGGTCGAGCCGGTAGCGGTCGCCGAAGAAAGCCAGGGCGGCATCGCGGTCGATGACGAGCGTGCCGATCAGGGGCGCCGCCGCGTCGGGATTGGTCAGGCCTTCACTATAGAGCAGTCGGCGTTCGATTTCGCCACGACCCATCAGCCGCACGAAATATTCGTATTGCAGGTTGCCGGCGCGCGGCATCTTGTTGCCCATGACCAGCACATAGAGCTTGTCCCACTGGCCGGGCCTCAGGCGTGTCCGCATCTCGGCAGTGACGGCGGCCAGCTCGTCGAGTGTGAGTGCGGCGGCAATATCGGCGTTGGCGAGCTGGGGCGGCCCCATGCGCCGGGCGAAGGCATCGAGTTCGCGCCGGCTCACCGTGCCGTCGGATACCAGACGGTCGAGCATTTGGAGCGAGCCGTCGAGGATAAGCCGCTGACGCGGCCGCTCGGCGGGCGGGATGGCTAGCCCATCGACGCTGGCTGCCAGGGTGCGGGCCTTGTCGCGATAGGTCGTGGCCTTGGCGCGCAGGGCGTCCGAGGCGGGGCCATCGGCGAAAGGGGCCGCCATTACGTAGATGCCGAGCGGCACATGCGCGATCGTCTTGTACTGGTCGACGATCGGCGGACTGAAGGATTGCACCCAATCGGGCTCGCCCTTTTGCCGCAGCGTCATGCGGCCGAAGGAAACGAACAGGACCGCCTCTACTTCGGTCCTCAGCTGTTCGCGCGTCTCGGCATAGCGTTCGCGGAATTCGCGGTTCATGACGCCCACCGCGTCGCTCGCCTCCGGCGTGGCGATCGTGTCGTCGTGAGCCACGATCGGCCGCTGCTCGGTGCAGGCGCAGAGGATTGCGATGGCCGCCGCGAAGGCGAGGATCTGCCGGAGAAGTCGCTGGTTCATTGGAGCTTGATTCCGCCGCGCTGGGTGATCTCGCCGAACGTCCGGGTCTTGACGGCGATACGTGCGCGATATTCGACCGAGTTGAGCCGACATTCCCCAGATGAACCCAAAGACTGAGCGAAGTCTATCATTCCGCCGGGTTGCGGGGAAGCCATGGTCGGTCGGCACAGTTTTCTCGGCTGTCCCTACTCGAAATGCCATCCAGCCCGGAAATCGGTTTGCCGATGAACACCGCGGCAAAGGAAATTCAGCTATCGAATAGAGCGCTGTGCTCTCTTGCAACGTATTCCTCCGGCGTGGGCCGCCTGTACGCTGAAGATGTGATCGTGAATATTGAGGG
>JABMNB010000104.1 GCA_013205335.1 Rhodospirillales bacterium | reverse complement strand
TCGTGTCCTGCGATACGGCAATCGAATCACAGCTTGCTGACGGCGGGAATCCCAAAGTGAAATCGCAAGCTTCAGGGGCCTGCCACCCCGAAACCTTGCAACCCAAAACCCGCTACCGCGCCGAAAACTGTTTCGTCTTCAAGCGCTTAGTCATTATTCACGGACGACTAAAGAAAACGCCCGCGGCGGAACCGCGGGCGTCGTCGTCGAACGGGCCTCGTTCGAAAGTCTTAAGCCGCGGTGGGGACCGGCGGCGGCGGCTCGGTCGCCGGACGGTTGCGGCGGTCGGCCATGAACTGGTCGAACTCCGAACGGTCCTTGGCGGCGCGCAGCTTGTCGAGGAAGTCACGGAACTCGCGCTGCTCCTCGTCGAGGCGGTTGAGCGTCTCCACGCGATATTCGTCGAAGGCGACGTTGCCGCTCGTGCCGCTGCGGCCCCAGCCCTGGCGACGCTTCCAGCCGCGGAACTCGCCACAGGCCGCGCGGGCGTCCGGCATGTTCCATTGACCATATCGCTTCGAGCAAAACATGCGTCCACTCCCTTTGAGATAAATGAGAAGGGCCAGGCCGACGGGCCAGAACAGGATGAAGCTCAGCACCATCAGCGCGATCCACGCCGGCTTGCCGAGGTCGTCTATTTTTTCGATCAGGCCCATGTGGGAGCCCCTTTTTGAGTGATGTTAACGATGTGAATGTTAACGACATTTACATTGGGCATCGCGCCCCCGGGAGTCAAGAGGCCGTCGAAAAACTTTCACGCCCTGGCGGGAAAGCCCAGGCCCTGCAGATAGATCAGGACCTCTGATTCCAGCAGCTCCTCGGCCGACATGGGCAGCGGCCTGCGGCCGCCATCTCCCCGGCCGAACAGGGACGCGATGCCGTGCGACATCGACCAGATGTGCAGGCTCATCATCAGCGCGGGCGGGCGTTTGGCTGCCGGCAACAGGATCACGAGCTGGTCGGCGGCAGTACGCAGTACGGCAAAGGCGCGGTCCGAGGCGACGCGCAGGTCGGCGTTCACGTCGGGCGAGATGCCCGATTCGAACATCGCGGCGTAGTAGGCGGGCTCGGCGCGGGCGAAGGCCAGATAAGCCTTGCCGATATTGTGGAAGGCGGTCACCGGGTCGGGCCTGCCGTTGGCCCAGCCGGTGGCGAGCATCGCGGCAAAGCGCTCGAAGCCTTCGCGCGCCACGTCGGCCATCAGCGCATCGCGATCGCGGAAATGCCGGTAGGGAGCGGCCGGGCTCACGCCAGCGGAGCGCGCGGCATCGGCGAAGGTGAAGCCTGCGGGGCCTTTTTCCTTGATGAGTTCGCGCGCCGCCTTGATCAGCGCCTCGCGCAGGCTGCCATGGTGGTACTTCCGCTCCTCGCCGTCGTTGCGCTTCCATCCCATGTTAAGGAAATTTACATGACCGGGCGGCGATATGCACGCGCGTCGTCGCCCATCGTGATCGCCCCGAGGCGGACCGGTGGCCGATGCAGACCGACTGCAGGGATGCCGTACCTAAAGCTTCGCCAGGAAGTCCTTGGCGATCTGGGCGATCTCGTTGGCGCGGTCGGTCCCGTTGATGCAGCGCCTCGCTTCGACGAAGTCCGTCCGATCCTCAGAGATGTACTGGGTGATCGCCCGGCCGGTGAAGGCACCGGTCTTGAAGCCGTGCACGAGGACGAAAAGCGAAACGGCCGGTTCGAGGGCGATATCGGGGTCCGAGACCATGTCGCGGCCGATCAGGTCCGAATAGGTCTTGTAGTTGTTCTTCCAGGTCAGCTGGACATAGCCGCGACCATAATAGGGATAGTACCTGAAATTGGCCTTCCGCCAGCTTTCGCTGAGCCAGTAGGCCTCCTTCACGGGCTGAAAGGTCTGCGCCGTCTCCCATTGCGTGGTCGCCAGCACATAGGCGATCTGCGTCGGCAGGCCGATCCCCATGGTTTTGCACTCGTTCTTGATCGCCTGGATCGTGCTCTCCTTCGTCGAGAGCATCGGTTTGCCCGTGCTCGGCAGCTCGCGCAGCTTCTCCTGCAGGGCGGCGACCGATTCCGGACCGATCAGTTCGGGATTCCCGGGATACACGTCGGTCTTGAACTCGGCCCAGGCGTTGCGGGTCTTCGGGCCGTAGAGTCCGTCCAGATCGCCGACCGGATACCCCAGTCGCTTGAGGGCGGTCTGCAGTTCCCGAAGCGCGTTCTCCTTGAGCTCCGTGAGCGGAACGGGCCCGGAAATGCCCGACAGATGGACGAAATCGATCTTCACCTTCGCGATGGCCATTGCGCTCTCCCCCCTGAAAGCAAGGAGGAAGTGTCCGCGCGGGGGGCGGCGCCTGCAACCATCGTTCGTGAATATCTCCGCGCTCAGGCGTGCAGGCGGGCCGCTGCCTCAGCGCGTGACTTCGCCGACCAGGATGTCCTCGGTCACCTTGCCGGCCAGCTCCTCTTCCGGCTCGATCAGGCGCTTCTTCTTCCAGTCGCCCTTGGCGTAGATGCAGAGGGTTATCAGTGCCGTCACGATGTTGGCGATGGGCAGAGACCACCAGATCCCCTGCTCGTGCAGCCCGGTGTGCTTGGAAAGCACATAGGCCAGCGGAAACTGCACGACCCACTGCGACACCAGGGTCAGCACCATGGTCAGGACCATGTTGCCCGAGGCGCGGAACACGCCGGTCAGCGCAAACTGCAGGCCGAGGAAGCCCCAGGCGAGCGACATGATGCGCAGGAATCCTGCGCCGGCTTCGATGACGGCGGCGTCCCCCGGCACGAAGACGGCAACGAGCTGGGGCGCGAACAGGAAGACGATGATGCCGAAGACGGAGAGGCTTGCGAATCCCAGCAACCCGCCGAGGCGCCCGATCTGCGCCGCGCGCTCGATATTGCCGGCGCCGATGTTCTGGCCGACCAGGGTCGAGATCGCCATCGACAGGCCCATGGCCGGCACCATGACGACCTGCAGGATGTTCGAGCCGACGCCATAGGCGGCGAGCGCCAGCGTGCCGAAACTGGCGATCAGGAACGTCAGCACCATCAGACCCAGCGCCCGTGCCGAGAGTTCGATGGAGGCGGGCAGGCCGAGGAAGAACGCGCGCTTCACATAAGTGAAGTCGGGAATGAAATCGCGCCGCCGCACATGGATGCCGTGCAGGCCGATGCG
Organism: Rhodospirillales bacterium; assembly: GCA_013205335.1. Taxonomy (GTDB): domain Bacteria; phylum Pseudomonadota; class Alphaproteobacteria; order Reyranellales; family Reyranellaceae; genus Reyranella. Next base: position 1,345 of record JABMNB010000104.1, on the reverse strand, counting down.
CAGGACGGCAATGCCGATGATGGCGGCGATCGCCTGGGTGATCAGCGTGGCGATGGCCGCGCCCATCACGCCATAGCCCGGCACGGGACCCCAGCCGAAGATCAGCAGCGGAGCCAGCACGAAATTCAGGAACACCGTGCCCAGCACGATGTAGACCGGCAGGGCCGGCCTGCCGATGCCGCGCATGATCGCCTGGAAAACGAAGAAGGTGAAATTGAAGACGATGCCCACGAACGACACGCGCATGAAGCCCAGCGCCCCGGGATAGACGTCGGGCCCGACGCCCATCAGCCGCAGAAGCGCGGGCGAGGAGAAATAGCCGATCGTGCCCAGCACTACCGAGGCCAGGATCACCATGAGCAGCGTCTGGCCCGCGACATGCGCGACCATCTTGTCGTTACGCGCGCCGACATATTGCGCGATGAGTGTCGAGCCGGCGAGCGACAGGCCCGAGCCGATGGCGAAGGTCAGGAACAGGACGGGGAAGCTGATCGACACCGCAGCCACCGCCGCGCCGCTCAGCCGACCGACCCAGAAGGCGTCGATGATCTGGTAGGCCGACTGCAGCACGTTCGCCGCCACGATTGGCACGGCGAGCGTTAGCAGCGAACGGAGAATCGGACCTTCGAGGAGAGCGTTCTTTGCGGGGGCCACGCAGGTCCTCTGACGGCGCAATGAGATTTTTCTGCGGGCCTCAACGCCGGAGCGGCGGTTGGGCTCCTGTCACATCGAGTGCGTCAACCTTATGCCGGGATGATTTGGAGTTCGATGCACAAGGTGCCCGTCGTCCTGAGCGGAGGCGCTCGAAGGGCGGCGCAGTCGAAGGACCTCTTTTCCGGCGCACGACGAGTCGAAACGAAAAGAGGTCCTTCGACTACACGTCTTCGACGCTTCGCTCAGGACGACGGGTGATTCTAACGGTCAGCGTTTTCGCGGACGCCACGTTAAGCGTCTACTTCCAGATCTTCTTGCCCGAGCCCGGTAGCCCCAGGCCGCTCCACATCGCATCGACTTTCTCGATCACCGCGTCGTCCATGCGGATCTGACGGCCCCATTCGCGGTTGCTCTCGCCGGGGAACTTGTCCGTCGCGTCGAGGCCGATCTTCGAGCCGAGGCCGGACACGGGGCTGGCGAAGTCGAGATAGTCGATCGGCGTGTTCTCGATCACCGTGATGTCGCGCGCCGGGTCCATGCGGGTCGACAGCGCCCACATCACGTCCTTCCAGTTGCGCGCGTCGATGTCGGCGTCCACCACGATCACCCACTTGGTGTACATGAACTGCCGCAGGTAGCTCCACACGCCCATCATCACGCGCTTGGCGTGGCCGGCGTAGGCCTTCTTCAT
>JABMNB010000103.1 GCA_013205335.1 Rhodospirillales bacterium | reverse complement strand
GCCCTCACGCCAGCCGGGCGGATCCTCGATGGTCTTGCCGCCGTGCGCGACGCCGGCATCGTGGAAGGCTTTCACTTTCTCCGGACTGTCGCAGGCAAATCCTATGGTGCCGCCATTGGCATGGGTGGCCGCGTTGCCGTCGATCGGCTTGCTGATTCCGAGGATGCCTGTGGAAGTGCGATAGAAGACCCGGCCCTTCGGATCGATCTTGCCTTCCGCCACCCCGATGGCGCCCAGCACGGCATCGTAGAACTTCTTCGAGACAGCAACGTCGTCGGTCCCGACAAAAATATGCGAAAACATTTCCACTCTCTCCCTCGTACGGTCGGCCGCGCCACGACCGGGCCAACCCCGGCATCGCGGCTTCGGCACGACCGATGAGCCGCATAACATCTGCTGCGGTCACGCGAAAGAACGAGCCCTTCCCGACGGGTCGACCGCGCGCGCGGACCGGTCCGAAAATGCAGTGCGGCATCGGCCGGCGAAACTGGGCACGCGAGAAACGACATCCGCAGGGCGATCCCGAGTCTCCTGGTCGTCCTGGTGTCGGTATGGAGAACGGGATGGTCGGCGGGCCCGGTTTCCGATGCGCCTTTGCGTCCGTCTTGCGCGAAGGCCGCAATACCGCGAAAATTCGAGCCCGTTCAGGGGCTATCCGGGGAATTCCAGACAAATGCAATTCGATGACGTCATCCTCGGTCGCCGGAGCATCCGCGGTTACAAGCCCGATCCGGTCCCCAGGGCGCTGATCGAGGAAATCATCGGTCTGGCGATGCGCGCGCCATCGTCGATGAACACCCAGCCGTGGAATTTCTACATCATCACCGGCGAACCGCTGGATAGGATCCGTGCCGGCAATACCCAGCGGATGGTGGCCGGCATACCGCAGTCGCGTGAGTTCCGGACGGGTCAGCCCTTTGCAGGTCGGCACCGCGACAGGCAGGTCGGCGTCGCCAAGCAATTGTTCTCCGCAATGGGGATTGCTCGCGACGACAAGGACATGCGCCAGGACTGGGTGTTGCGCGGCTTCCGTCAGTTCGACGCGCCCGTGTGCGTGATCGTGACCTATGACCGCGTGCTGGACGGCAGCGACGACACGCCCTTCGATTGCGGCGCCGTGACGACGGCTCTCGTCAATGCTGCCTGGTCTCGCGGGCTGGGCGCCGTGATCAACAGCCAGGGCATCATGCAGTCGCCCGTGGTGCGTGAGCATGCCGGCATAGCCGACGATCAGGTCATCATGAAGAGTATCGCGCTGGGCTGGCCGGATGAGAGCTTCCCGGCAAATGCGGTCGTGTCCGAACGAAAGTCGGTCGATGAAGCTGTGGTGTTCGTCGGCTTCGACGAATAGGCGTGCTGTACACGCACGTTTGATCGGTGCCGAGGCAATCAACGACGTTCAGTTTTGCCGCCGCCAACGAGTCGACTGCTTCTCGATCAATGGCGCATTTCGGCCTTGTCGCCGGACAGGCTGGCTCGAGACAGCCCGTCTCGGGGCATCATCACTCTTTTTCATCCAAGGCCTGAGGCAGGGGCGAACGGCCGGACGACCCCGGCCATCCCCGCGTCATTCCTGACCTGACGGCCACCTTCCCGCTGCCCAGCGACGGCATCGCCGTCCAGTATGGGGGCGAGCACTGGCCCGCACATCGATTTTGAGACAGGGAGAAATGTTATGAAGCGACTGATCGTGGGTGTGTCCGGGTCGAGCGGAGTCATTTTCGGTGTTCGGCTGCTCGAAGTGCTGCAGAGCATTCCCGACGTGGAGACCCATCTCATCCTGAGCAAGGGTGCCGAGGTCACGCTGCGGCTCGAGACCGATCGCACCACGGAGTCCGTCAAGGCGTTGGCCGACGTCGTCCATGCTCACGACAATCTCGCCGCCTCGGTCTCCAGCGGCTCCTTCCGGGTCTCCGGCATGGTGGTGATGCCGTGCTCCATGAAGAGCCTGGCCCAGATCGCCCTGTCCCTGAACGAGAACCTGCTCACCCGTGCCGCAGACGTGACGCTGAAGGAGCGCCGCAAGCTCGTCGTGGTGCCGCGCGAGACTCCGCTCCATCTCGGGCATCTGCGCCACATGACAGCCATTGCGGAAATGGGGGGTATCATCCTGCCGCCGGCGCCGTCCTTCTATCATCGCCCCAAGACCATCATGGACGTGGTCGACCAGACGGTCGGCAAGGTTCTCGATCAGTTCGAGATCGAGCACGAGCTGTTCCGGCGCTGGAGCGGCGATGACATCTGACGAGCTCGAGGCTGCCGCGGCGTGAGATGACCGACGCCGTTGCCGGCCGGACGCATGACCAGGGCCGGGACCTCTGAACGCCCCGCGACGATAACGGCGCCGATGCGCGCGAATGCGACGAAGTGCGCTCCCAGCCGGTAATGGCGCGGGAGGACCTCGAGGGTCGCTGAAGCCGGTTGGACCCGGGAAACGGACAACCCCTGTCATCGCCGGTGGGAGGACGGCCTTTGGCCAACCCGACTGATCGCTCCGGACAAGGCGGGACACAGCCGAGCCGGTTTCGGCACCTTTGCCGGCCTGCCGGGAGACGTTCCGGAGGCCCAGCGGGATGGCGGCGCAACGCCGGGTGGCGGCATCGGTGTTTCCTCGTCAGCGGGAGTTCACGAGCCTTGTGGCGGGAAGTCGTCACCTGCGGGCGCCGCCGACCGGGTGCGCCGGCGCCGACCGGCCCAGGCTCGCGGACGCGACGGGTGGTCCCGATGTCGACCGCATGTTGGGCCGCGACGGCATTTATGGGCTAAGATGTTCCGATGTCCGATATCGAATCGCTCCGCAAGTCGCTTGCCCTGTCCTCCGAAGGGTTGGCCACCGAAGATAAGAAGAAGATGGCCGTCGACGCCATCACCACGATCATCGACGCGCTGGGTCGCGGCGTTGGCACGTTCGGCGAGTGGGAACAGCGCTGCCTCGCGGCGTCGATCATCACGCTGCGCGCCGGCAAGTACGACGATTCCCGCGCGCTGGCGCGACGGGCGATCTGGCCGGAGGAAAACCGGCGCAACTCCGGTGTCGCACGCTTTCCGTTGCGGCCCGGGATGCTGAGCCTTCTCGAACTCACCCGCGAACTGGATGTCGCGAGGTCGATGCCGCCCCGGCGGGTCCGGCCCGTCGAATAGAGCGGGTACCTTGCGGGGCGTCCCACGACGTCTCGACAAGGCTACCTGTCGTTGGCGCGGCCTGATCCACGGAAGCGCACCGCGCCGCAACGGCTTCGGGATGGGCGTTTGCCCGCAGGCTTTCCCACTGGCTCACTCTTCTTGCCGGCTGCCGCTTCGTGCGTCGCCTCTTTGGAATCAAAGTCTCAGAACAGCGAGTGCGATCAGAGCTGCGAACGCAGCCACTCCGGCGGCCAGGCCGGATCCGATCGCCAGGGGCAGACGTCGCTTGCGATGCTTCCTGCGAAGCAGGGAGAGATGCTCCTGGCGAGTCATTCCGCCCGGATAACTGTGCTTGTCGGGCGGATTGTTGATGTTGCGCGTGCCGTGCCACCATCCGGCCGCGGCCCCGGCGACGCTCGCCATCGCCACAATCGTCACGATCAGTTCCATCCGCAGGCTCGAACTGTGCAAGGACCCGGGTTCGACACGTTGCGCCCGATCATGCGCATTCCTCATGCAAGAGTCGTTCCGCCGTGGCCAGGCTTTCCCGCAGGATTTCGATCATGTCAGCGGTCACCAGGAATGCGATTCTCCCGACTTCGCCGGTCGTGACGACGAGGGCAGCGGCACCGTCCATCGTGGTCAACGCCTGGGAGTCGAGAACAGTCACGGCCAGGAAATGCTGCTCGGTGAGGACGTTCACGATAGGCGCTCCATGGCCGGAAAACTGTAGCGCCGGCTCCGCACCGGACGCTCTGGCGCCGAATCGGGCGGGCAGGGATTTCGGCGACTTTGAACAGGGCGCAGCCTGGCAAGGGCTCTTGCTTGCGCTGGACACTGACGCTGAATCGTGAATCTATTTTGAAAGTCGAAGCCCTCGGCCGCCCAGCGCTTCGCCCGATTGGAGACTGTTCGAGAATTCGGTCGTCAATCGTCGCGCCGACCGTAGGGTCGGGCTGCAGCGTCTGATGAGAATGGAGGGCCAGATGAAACCGATAATCATGACGCGCGCAGTCTAGTGCCCCCCCCCCCGGGGGGGGATCAGGCCGGCGCTACAGCAGATGAAGGCGGTCCGTGAGCGGTGTTCTTTTCAGAGATTCTGGAGCTTGTTCTCGACGCCGAGAATATGGCGACCGACCATCTCGACATGGCCCATCATGGCCTGCAGATGCTGGCTGGCGCTCATGGCGTCGCGAAAGCGGCGCTCGAACGGGGCCGACTCCAGGATCGCCGTCGTTCCGGCGGCGCGATAGGCGGCGATCGACACGTCGGTCGCCTCGTTCATGCCGTGGGTCGTCGCAAGGCGCAGCCGCATGCGGCTGTCGACGTCGAGCGTGCCGTTCGCCGCCGCGTCATAGACCTCGCGAACCTCGGCGTGGAGATAGACGCGGGCGGCCGACAGCCGGGCCTCGAGCAGGGCGATTTCGCGCTGGATGGCATTGTTGGCGGACATGGCATTGATCGACGCCCGGCTGTGCTTGCCCCGCGCCAGATCGATGTAGGTTTCGAGCATCCGTCGCGCGAGACCCAGGGTCACGCTGCAGAAGCCGCTGGCGTAGAGCAGCGTCGACATGATCGTGTAGATCGGGCCGGTTTCACGCCGCTCCGGCAGGGCATCGCGCGCCGGAGCCTGCGCGTCGGGGATGAACAGATTCTCGACCGTGTAGGTGTCGCTGCCGGTGCCGCGAAGGCCCAGGACGAACCAGTCGTCGACGATCGCCGCATCGGTGCGCTTGAACACGAAGCTGCGGTCGTCGGGCCGCCCGTGTCGCTGATGCGGCGTGCCGTCCGGATTTTGCACGGCGCTGTGCGCGCCCATCCATGTCGTGTGCCGGCCGCCGCTGGCGAAACTCCAGGTGCCGCTCAGCCGATAGCCGCCCTCGACGCGGATCGCCTTGCTGTTGCCGTGGCGGGCACCCCAGGCGAGGCCCACGCCCGGATCACCGAAGATGGCGGCTGCCGTCTCGCGCGGCATGGCGGCGGCGGAGGTTGCAGACGAGACGTTGGACTGGTTGACGAACCAGCCGACGCTGGCATCGGCCCAGGCGATCGCCTCGACGGTCTTGCAGAACTCGAGCAACGGGAGCTCGTGGCCGCCCAGGCTCCGGGGAAGGAGCAGGCGCAGCATATCCTGGTCTATCAGCGCGGCGACCACTTCCGGCGTCAGTTCGCGGCGGCGGTCCATCTCCGCACCGTGCTGGTCGAGCAGCGGCTGCAGGGCGCGCGCCCGCTCCGGGGCGCTGAGCGTGGGGGCCGACTGAACGCGGGTGTCCATGGGGATCCTCGGGATTGCGTCTTGCGTCTGTTCTTCCGTCGCATACTGGCCCGCTTTGGCGGGCGGTCAATCGGTCGCCTGCGAAAGCGACTACCCAGCGAAAGGGGACTTATCGAGGGATGTCGGCGGCGATGCGGCGGTCGCGCGCGACTGCCTCGGCGATGGCAGACGGTCCGTCGAACTCCATGGGGATGTTGGCGAGGCGTGCCTGAGCCTGCACCGACTTGTCGTTGCGCAGGCCCACCAGGGCGGCAGTCAGCCGGCGCGCCACCGCCGGAGGCGTCGCTGCCGGCGCAAACAGGCCGAAGCTGATCGTGTAGGCGAGTTTCGAATTTCCGACGAGTTCTCCCACGGTCGGTACGTTCGGCAATTGCGGCGAGCGGCGGGCGCCCGAGGTCGCGATGACACGGAGCTTCGTGCGGTCGCGGCCATTGTGGAGCAGCACGGTCCGCGTATCGACGACCGCGAGGTCGGCGCGACGCGTCAGCAGCATCTCGACGGCGGCATTCGTGCCGGCCACCTCGAGCGCCTCGAACGACAGTTTCATCCGGCGTTCGACCAGCGCCAGCAGAAGGCCGACGGTCGAGTCGTGGCCTGTCGGCGCGGCCTTCAGTCGACCGGCGCGGGCCGACGCCAGCAGGCCCGGCCAATCCTTGATGTCGGAATATTCGTTCACCGCCAGCGCCGTCGAAAAGCCGCGCGTGATCTTGGCGATCGGCTGCAGCCGCGACAGCAGGGGCTCCGCCGGCGTCTCCTGCAGCACGAGGTTGAGGATTTCGGCGATCAGCAGCAGCCGTCCGTCGGGCGCCGCCCCGATCACTTCGAGGGCGGCCCGGCGGCCTGCCTGTCCGAGCGTATAGTCGAACTCAACGGGCTCGTTGAGCGCGGCCGAGAAGCCGTCCTGGATGAGCTGGGCGCAGAGGTCGGTGGGATTGCCGCCGCCGAAGCCGCAGATCAGGCGGACGGCGCTTGTCGCTGCGGTGGCCCGGCAACCGATGAGCCCTGCCGCCGCCATTGCAGCAGTTCCTCGCAGGGCGTCACGTCGGGGCAGCGTCATGCGCCAGATGATACGTCAACGCGCCAGCGCGGTCTCGCTGGCCGGGTCGCCGGCGATGCGGCTGTGCCACATGATGCGCTTCTGGCTCATGTCCCAGGGCGTCGCCTGATGCAGCAGGCACCGATTGTCCCACAGCACCGCGTCGCCCGGCGCCCAGTCGTGATGGTAGATGCGCGGCGGCTGGCAGGCGAAGTCGATCAGCTCCTGCAGGAAGCGCTCCGACTCGCCCGGCGCCATCCCCGGGATGGCGTGGGCGTGGCGGCCGATCAGCAGCGACTTGCGGCCGGTTTCCGGGTGCGTCTTGACCAGCGGCCGCAGCGGCGACGGTCCGTCATGGAGACCGTAGCCGCTATATTCGCCGTCGGCCTTCTTGGTCTCGTGGCCGAGCTTCGACTGGCTGTAGTGCAGCGAGTGATGGGCCTGGAGCCGCCCGACGCGCTCCTTGCGTACGTCGTCGAGCGCTTCATAGGCCGCGCGCATGTCGGCGAAGCCTGTCTGGCCGCCGATGCCGGGGACGACTTCGGCGCTGAACACCGCGCCCTTGGCCTGGACCGGCATGTAGGTGCTGTCGGCATGCCAGCCCATGTTGCCCTTCAGGATCTTCATGACGTCGTCATTGTCCTTCTCGATCCGCAAGGTGCCGTCGGAGCGCACGTTGCTGATCGCCGCCATCTCGAACTCGAGCGGTCCGAAGCGTCGGGCGAAGGCGATCTGCTGGGCGCGCGTGAGGTGCTGGTCGGGAAAGACGAGAAGCGCATGGTCGAGCCAGGCGGCATGGAGAGCGTGCCAGCCAGGATCGTCGAGATCGGCGAGCTTCACGCCGGTGACGACGGCGCCGAACGTGGCGTCGAGCGGGTTGATGTCGAAGGCATGGGCCATGCGAATCCTCCTGATCGTTCGCGCCAGTCTAGCAGGCCGTTGAAAAAACCGGAGTCCTGGCAAATAAACGAAACAAACGAAATAAACGAATCTGGCGATTCGGGGGCGGCGGCTCCTGGATCATGTGTAGTGGTGACCGTTGACGGGTCAATGTTGCTCGCCGGCACTTCTGAAACCCTATTTCAACTGCCTGCTAGAGCGTTTGCGGCAAAAGAGAACGGCCGGGGAGAGGCCCGGCCGTTCGTCCGTTTCGGATGGGTGATCCAAAGTTACTGGATGACGATCTCGACGCGGCGGTTCTGCGGCTCGCGGACGTTCGGGCCGGTCTGCACCAGCAGACCCTGCTCGCCACG
>JABMNB010000102.1 GCA_013205335.1 Rhodospirillales bacterium | reverse complement strand
TTCTTCAACAGCTTTCCAGTTTACGAACGCCTCGATATCGGGATGGTCTGCATCGACCACAACCATTTTGGCCGCCCGCCGTGTGGTACCGCCGGACTTGATTGCGCCGGCCGCGCGATCGCCGATCTTGAGGAACGACATCAGCCCGGACGACTGACCGCCGCCCGAGAGTTTCTCACCTTCGCCGCGCACGCGGGAGAAGTTGGAGCCGGTGCCGGATCCATACTTGAAGAGACGCGCCTCGCGGATCCACAGATCCATGATGCCGCCTTCGTTCACAAGGTCGTCGGTGACGCTTTGAATGAAGCAGGCGTGCGGCTGCGGCCGCTCATAGGCCGAGACCGACGGATGGGCCTGACCATCGAGATGATCGACGAACCAATGGCCCTGGCCCGGCCCGTCGATGCCGTAAGCCCAATGCAGGCCGGTATTGAACCATTGCGGCGAGTTCGGTGCACAAATCTGCGCCGCGAGCATGAAGCACTGTTCGTCGTAAAAGGAGCGGGCGTCTTCTTCGCTGTCGAAGTAGCCGCCTTTCCAGCCCCAGTAGGTCCATGCGCCGGCCATTCTGTGGAAAACCTGGCGCGCGCTGCTCTCGCTGCCGAACCGCTCGGCCTCGGGCATCGCGGCGAGGGCTGCTTCGTCGGGCGCCGAACGCCACAGCCACTCGGGCACGTCGGCTTCAGCGACGCGGATCATGCGCGCCGGCACGCCGGCGCGACGGAAATACTTCTGGGCGAGAACGTCGGATGCGACCTGTGACCAGTCCGCCGGCACGTCGATGTTCTTCAGTTGGAAGACGACCGAACCATCGGGGTTGCGTATTTCGGAGTCGGCAGCACGAAACACCATCCCTGCGAATGGCGATTTTCCTGCTTGCGTATACCGACGCTCGAAGCGCATCGACGATCCCCCGTGCCCGTTCCCGCGTTTATGGTTCCCTGTCGCGGGGGGTGTTCGATCAATCGAACACGCACATGTGGGCACCAAATGATAGTAAATTACAAAATCTTGTGTACGCAACTACATTTTGTAGACCGGGCTGTTGATGATACTAGATGATGCAAGATCGCAACAAATGCTTCGACGCCCGTGACTGCATCTCGTCCAACGATATGAAACGATATGAATTGAGCGTCGTTCGCGTCGCGTTGCACGCGATGAAGCGCCCGCGTACAAGCGGCGCAGTCACCTTCAGCGTGGTTGGTTCATGATCATCGGCACCTGGCTCTTCACCAAGATGCGCGGCGAACTCGTCGGCACCGATGCGGAGGGCAACCGCTACTTCCAGGACAAGCGCATCGTCGCGGGAATGCGGCGCAAGCGCTGGGTGATGTACAACGGGGTCGCGGAAGCATCGCGCGTTCCTGCCGAGTGGCACGGCTGGCTCCATCACACGCTCGCCGAACCACCGCCCGCCGGTGGCCCGCCGCGCAAGGCGTGGCAGAAGGAGCATCTGCCCAACCTCACCGGCACCGATCACGCCTACCGGCCGCCGGGGCATACGCTGTCCGTAGGCGAGAAGCCCAAGCCACCTTACGAGGCGTGGCGTCCAGGCTGACGCGGCAGGCAGCGGGGGGAGCGAGCGTGGCCCGTAATATTGTCGAGACGATCGTGGGCGCGCTGGTGCTGGTGGTGGCCGGCGCGTTCGTCTTCTATGCCTTCTCGAAATCCGACCGTACCGGACCCGACGGCTACGAGATCGTTGCCCGGTTCGGTCGCATCGACGGGCTGAAGCGTGGTGCCGACGTGACGCTGAGCGGCGTCAAGGTCGGCAGCGTGACGGGCTTCAGTCTCGACCCCAAGACTTATCAGGCAGTCGTGCGCTTCGAGGTTTCGTCGAACGTCGAGTTGCCGACGGACACAAATGCCAAGATCGTGAGCGAATCGCTGCTGGGAGGCATGGTCGTCGTGCTCGAGCCGGGCAGTGACAAGCAGATGCTTCGCCGCGGCGGCGAGATTCAGCACACGCAGGATGCGATCCCCCTCACGGAGCTGATCGCCAAGTTCATGTTCGGCAGCACGGGAAGCAAATGATGGGTGCCGGTGTCCCGAAGGATCCGCCGGTCTGGCGGCAGCCCGACGGCAAGCCGGTGTCATGCCTCGAAAAGATCAAAGTCCTGAACCAGAACATCCAGGAAATCGAAAACCTCTGCGCCGATGCGCTGGAGGACGGAGTTCTGATGGGATGCGATGCCACGCAGATAAAGCAGGCGCTTCACGAACTGATCGACGGGTTGACGCCGCCCCGCGCGAAGAGGTGAGCATGCGCGGGCTGATCGTACTTGCCGTCCTGACGGCAGGGATCGGCGCTGCTTCGGCGCAAACGCCGCCACCGCAGGCGCAGCCATCGCCGCAGCGTCCGGCCAACGCCAATCTACGGGCGGTGCCCGACGGTCCTGGGACACGGTCCGCCGAGTTGCAAGGCCTGGACAAGGTGACCGCCCGCACCCAGCGCTTCTACGCTCCGGTCGGAAAATCGACGCGCTTCGGCACGCTCGAGATCACGGTCGGCGATTGCCTCGTGAACGTGCCCGAGGCGCCCCCCGAATCGGTGGCCTATCTCACCATCATCGATCACAAGCCGGGGCAGGCGGAAGAGAAGCTGTTCGCCGGCTGGATGTTCGCCTCGACGCCGTCGCTGTCGGCGCTCGACCACGGCGTCTACGATTTGCGCGTGCTTTCCTGCGTGATGGCACAGGGATCCTCCCTGCCCAGCTCACGCTGAAAGGCCGCCGGCCGGTCGATCGCATCGGCCAGCAGCTCCTTGAAGTCGTCGCGCGGGATCTCGATGGCGCCGAAGCTGCGCAGATGCTCGGTCATGAACTGGCAGTCGAGCAATCGGAAGCCGCTCTTGATCAGCCGCGCCACGAGATGGACGAGGGCCACTTTCGACGCGTCCCGCTGCCGGCTGAACATGCTCTCGCCGAAGAAGGCGGCTCCCACCGACACGCCATACAAGCCGCCCACGAGCCTGCCGTCGACGCGGCATTCGACGCTGTGGGCATGGCCGCGCGCATGGAGTTCCGTGTAGAGGTCGACGATAGGTTCGTTGATCCAGCTCTCGGGATGGCCGGGTCGCGGCTCGGCGCAGGCCCGAACCGTCTCGGCAAAGGCTGTGTCGGCACTCACCTCGAAGTGGCCGCTGCGGACCGTGCGCGCCAGACGATGCGACAGGTGGAACCCGTCGAGCGGCAGGACGGCGCGCTGACGCGGATCGAGCCAGTAGAGCTTGGGATCGTCGCGGCTCTCGCCCATGGGGAAGACGCCGATCCGGTAGGCCTGAAGCAGGAGGTCGGGTGTGATCTCCAGCATGGCGGCGCTACTTCTTCAGGCCGACCAGCTTCTCCAGCCAGTGGATGTCGTAGTCGCCGTCGATGAAGGCCTGCTCGCCGATGATACGGCGATGCAGCGGGATCGTGGTGTCGATGCCGCCGACCACGAACTCCTCGAGCGAGCGGCGCAGGCGCATCAGGCATTCGTTGCGGCTGCCGCCGCTCACGATCAGCTTGGCGACCATCGAATCGTAGTAGGGCGGGATCGAGTAGCCCGCATAGAGGCCGGAATCGACGCGCACGCCCAATCCGCCGGGGGCGTGATAGTCTGTGACGAGGCCGGGACAGGGCACGAAGGTCTCGGGATTCTCGGCATTGATGCGGCACTCGATCGCGTGACCCTGGATCACGATGTCTTTCTGTGTAAGCGCGAGCGGAGCGCCGGCGGCAATGCGGATCTGCTCGCGCACGAGGTCGATGCCCGTCACCGCCTCGGTGATCGGATGCTCGACCTGGAGCCGGGTGTTCATCTCGATGAAGTAGAATTCGCCGTCCTGAAACAGGAACTCCATCGTTCCGGCACCGCGATACTTGAGCTTGCGCACCGCGTCGGCCGCCAGTTCGCCGATCCTGTTGCGCTGCTCGGCGTTGAGCGCTGGAGAAGGCGCTTCCTCGAGCACCTTCTGGTGCCGGCGCTGCAGCGAGCAGTCGCGCTCGCCGAGATGGATGCCTGCGCCCAGCCCGTCGCCCAGCACCTGGATCTCGATATGACGCGGCCGCGGCAGGTATTTCTCGAGATAGACCGAATCGTTGCTGAAGGCGGCTTTGGCCTCGGCGCGCGCAAGTGCGAAGGCCTCGGCGGCGCTCTCGGCGCTGTCGACGACCTTCATGCCGCGTCCGCCGCCACCCGCCACCGCCTTGATCAGCACCGGCCAGCCGATTTTCGTTCCCAGTTCCACGATCTCGTCGATCGATTCGACAGGCCCGGGCGAGCCCGGCACCAGAGGCAGGCCGAGTTCCTTGGCGGTCTGCTTGGCCACGATCTTGTCGCCCATCATGGAGATGTGCTGCGGTGTCGGGCCGATGAACGTGAAACCGTGCGCCTCGACCGCTTCGGCAAAGCGGGCATTCTCCGACAGGAAGCCATAGCCCGGGTGGATCGCATCGGCGCCGGCGATCGTCGCGGCCGACAGGATCGCAGGAATGTTGAGGTAGCTGTCGCGGGCGGGGGGCGGTCCTATGCACACGGACTCGTCGGCCAGCCGGACATGCATGGCGTCGCTGTCGGCGGTCGAATGGACCGCGACAGTCTGGATGCCCATCTCGCGGCAGGCGCGATGGATACGGAGCGCGATCTCGCCGCGATTGGCGATGAGGACTTTGTCGAACATCGGCGCGGGAGCCCTTACTCGACGATCATCAACGGTTCGCCGAACTCCACCGGCCGGGCATTCTCCATCAGGATCTGAGTGACCGTGCCGGCCTTGGGCGCCTTGATGGGATTGAAGGTCTTCATCGCCTCGATGATCAGCAGCGTCTGACCGGCCGTCACCTTGTCGCCGATGGCCACGAAGTTGGGCTTGCCGGGCTCGGGTGCCAGGTAGGCGGTACCGACCATCGGCGACTTCACGACGCCGACGTGCTTGGAGAGGTCACCGCCGGCGGGGGCGGCCGGGGCGCCTGGTGCCGCGACGGGTGCTACTGGCGCCGCGGCCTCCACTGCCATGGCGGGCTGCTGCATGACGGTTACCGCAGGACGGGCGACGCGAATGCGGCGGTCGCCGTCGGCCAGCTCAATTTCACCGAGTTTGGTTTCCTCGAGGATCGCCGCCAGCTTGCGGACAAACTCGGTATCCAGCTCGAACTTTGCCATGGAGAAACGCTCCCGATGTTGGTCAGCGTGCCAGCAGGCGCGCCAGCGCCTGGAGGGCAAGGAGATAGCCTTGAGTGCCGAGACCCGCGATCACGCCGACCGCGGCCGGGCTGATGTACGAATGATGGCGGAAGCTCTCACGCTTGTAGATGTTGGAAAGATGAACCTCGATGGCCGGCAGTTCGGCGGCGTTCAGCGCGTCGAGCAGGGCCACGGACGTGTGGGTGTAGGCGCCGGCATTGATCACGATGCCGGAATTGCCCTCGCGCGCAGCCTGAATGCGATCGACCAGCACGCCCTCGTGATAGCTCTGGGCGAATTCGACGCCGAGGCCCAGGCGAACAGCTTCGGCGCGACACGCCGCCTCGACGTCCGCCAGCGTCTCGTGGCCGTAGATTTCCGGCTGACGCTTGCCCAGCATATTGAGGTTCGGCCCGTTGAGCACCAGCACCGGTTTGAGGACCGATGGGCGCTGGGCGGCTTTAGCGGCCAATCCTGCCTCCCAAAATCATAAGAGGCGGGCGTTATAGCATGGCGAGTCGGGGCCACAAGGCGGCCTCAGGCCTGGTTTCTCAACAGCTTGGCATGGGCGAACAGCCGGTCACACAAGCCGTTGAGGGTCAGGCGCTCGTCGGCGGACAGGGCGTCGTAGAGTTCGGCTTCATACTTGAGCGCGATCGGCACGATCTGCGCATGCATGGTGCGACCTTTCGGTGTCAGCCCTAGCGAGGCCCGCCGGCGATCGTCGAGATCGGTGGCGCGCTCGACCAGGCCACGCTTCATGAGCCCTGCGACTGCCCGGCTGACCGCCACCTTGTCCATGACGATCCGCTGTCCCACGTCGGAGGCGGTGAGAGGGGCGAACCGCCCGAGCGCCGCCATCACCCGCCACTGCGGGACGCTCAGGCCAAAGCGCCCGGCATAAAGATCGTGCAATGATTCGCTCACAAGCTGGGCCAGGACGGACAGCCGGTAAGGGAGAAATTTCTCCAGTTCGAGGGCTTGCGCAGGGACGATCATAATAGTTACATTTGAAACTAATACAGCCGGGAGGTCAAACATGGCGACCGTCGTTGAAGCCAAGGTCCTGGAGTTCGACGAAGTGAATCCAATGGGTACCGACGGGTTCGAGTTCGTCGAATACGCCGCCCCCGATCCCGTGGCGCTCGGCGCCCTGTTCGAGAGCATGGGTTTCACCAGGGTGGCCAAGCATCGCTCGAAGGACGTCTCGCTCTATCGACAGGGCGACGTGAACTTCATCGTCAACGCCGAGAGCGAAAGCTTCGCCCAGGGGTTCGCGCGCGTCCACGGGCCCAGCGTCTGCGCCATCGCGTTTCGCGTGAAGAACGCCGGCGCAGCCTACAAGCGTGCGCTGTCACTTGGCGCCTGGGGCGTCGAAGGCAAAGTCGGGCCAATGGAGCTCAACATTCCGCAATCAAGGGCATCGGCGATTCGCTGCTCTATCTCGTGGATCGCTACGGCGAGCGCGGCTCGATCTACGATGTCGACTTCGACTATCTGCCGGGCGTCGACCGCAACCCCGAGGGCGTCGGCCTCACCTACATCGACCACTTGACCCACAACGTGCACCGCGGCCGCATGGCCGAATGGGCTGGCTTCTACGAACGGCTCTTCAATTTCCGCGAAGTCCGCTACTTCGACATCGAGGGCAAGCTCACCGGCCTCAAATCCAAGGCGATGACCAGCCCGTGCGGCAAGATCCGCATCCCGATTAATGAGAGCACCGACGACAAGTCGCAGATCCAGGAGTATCTGGCCGCCTATCACGGTGAAGGCATCCAGCACATCGCGCTCGGCACCGGCGACATCTACGAGACCGTGGAGACCCTGAAAGGCAAGGGCGTACCTTTCCAGACCGTGCCGGATACCTATTACGAGCAGGTCGACCAGCGCCTGCCGGGTCATGGCGAGGATCTGGCGCGACTCGCGGCCGATCGCATCCTGATCGACGGCGCACCGACGACCGGCGGCGGGCTGTTGCTGCAGATATTCACCCAGACGGTGATCGGTCCGATCTTCTTCGAGATCATCCAGCGTCGCGGCAACGAGGGCTTCGGTGAGGGCAATTTCCGCGCGTTGTTCGAATCGATCGAACTCGACCAGATCCGCCGCGGTGTGTTGAAGGCCTAGATCAACGAAACGAACGAAATAAACGAAACAAATGAATTGAAAAGGACGACGGAGGGAATCATGGCCAAGAACTGGATTCCGTTGCGCCAGGTCGAGGGCGCAGCCTCGCGCCAGGCCCATGTGCGCTTGCCCGAGGGCACCTACGAGCGCGAGATCAGCAAGGAGGGCTTCTTCGGACCCTCCGCGCAGTTCCACCACAGGCACAAGCCGACCGACTGGGTCGAATTCGACGGCCCGATCCGCCCGCGCGCGCTCGATCTCAACAAGCTGGTGACGGCCCGGACCAATCCCTGGGACGCCGAGCTCGTCATGGACAACAGCCACATGCAGATGCGCTACTGGCGGCTGGAGGAGCCGATGCGGGAGCTGGCCCGCAACAGCGACGGCGATCAGCTTCTATTCATCCATGAGGGCAACGGCGCGCTCTTCTGCGACTACGGGCATCTCGACTATGTCGAGGGCGACTACCTCGTCATCCCGCGCGGCACGATGTGGCGCCTGGAGCCCGTGAAGCCCACCGTGTCCCTGATGATCGAGGCGACGAACGACCACTTCACCTTGCCGGAGAAGGGGCTGGTCGGCCGGCACGCGATCTTCGATCCGGCGATGCTCGACACGCCGAGAATCGACGAGGCGTTCCGCGCCCAGCAGGACGAGCGCACCTGGAAGGTCTCGGTGAAACGGCGCAACACGCTTTCGACCGTGATGTACCCCTTCAATCCGCTCGATGCGGTGGGCTGGCACGGCGATCTCAGCGTCGTCCGCATCAACTGGCGCGACCTGCGACCGCTGATGAGCCATCGCGCGCATCTGCCGCCGTCGGCGCACACGACCTGGGTCACCGGCCGCTTCGTGGTCTGCACCTTCGTGCCACGGCCGTTCGAAAGCGATCCGGAGGCGCTGCGCCTGCCGTTCTTCCACAACAACGACGATTTCGAGGAAGTGATCTTCTATCACAAGGGCAGCTTCTTCAGCCGCGACAACATCCACCCGGGAATGATGACGGTGCATCCCAGCGGCTTCACGCACGGCCCGCATCCCAAGGCGTTCGATGCCGCCACCAAAGGCGGGAAGACCGAGACCGACGAGGTCGCGGTGATGATCGACACGCGTGATGCGGTCGATGTCGCTTCCCTTCCGGCCGGCGTCGAGTTCGACGGGTACGTGAAATCGTGGCGGCCACCGGACATCAAACAGGCAGCGGAATAGGGAAATCGCCACAATGAAATTGGGATCTCTCAAGGAAGGCGGCCGCGACGGCACGCTGATCGTGGTCAACCGCGACCTCACGCGGGCCGTGCGGGCCACTGCCGTGGCCCCAACGATGCAGAAGGCACTGGACGACTGGGCCGCGACGGCGCCGAAGCTGCGCGCGCTGGCCGAGCAGCTCGAAGACGACAAGGCCGTGGGCTCGTTCGAGCTCGACACGACCGCGCTGGCGGCGCCCTTGCCGCGCGCCTATCAGTGGGCGGACGGCTCGGCCTACGTCGTGCATGTCGAGCTGGTGCGCAAGGCGCGTGGCGTCGAGATGCCGCCGTCGTTCTGGACCGATCCCCTGATGTATCAGGGCGGCTCGGACTCCTTCATCGGTCCCAACGACGAGATCGAGATGGCCGACGAGGCCTGGGGCATCGATTTCGAGGGCGAGATCGCCGTCATGGTCGACGACGTGCCGATGGGCATTTCGCCGGAGGCGGCGCGCAAGCATATCAAGCTGGTGACGATCCTGAACGACGTCTCACTCCGCAACGTCATCGTGGGCGAGCTCGCGAAGGGCTTCGGCTTCTTCCACGGCAAGCCCGCGACGGCTTTCGCGCCGGTGGCCGTGACCCCCGACGAGCTGGGCGACGACTGGAACGGCGCCATGCTCGACCGGCCGCTGATCTCGACTTTGAATGGCGGTGAATTCGGCCATCCCAATGCCGCCACCGATCTCACCTTCGATTTCGGCCAGCTCATCGCGCATGCCGCCCGCACGCGGCACCTGGAGGCGGGCACGATCGTAGGCTCGGGGACGGTGGCGAACCGCGATGCGGCCGTCGGTTGCTCCTGCATCGCCGAGCGCCGGGTTCGCGAGACGATCGACAGCGGCAAGCCGGTGACACCCTTCATGAGTTTCGGCGATCATGTCCGCATCGAGATGTTCGACCGCCCGGGCAAGTCGATCTTCGGGGCGATAGACCAGAAAGTCGTGCGCTACACGCCGCCCGGTTAAGCCGTGCTAGGGTGGCCGCGGAGGCGGTCATGAAGCTCATCGGCTATTTTCGCTCGTCCGCGGCATTTCGCGTACGCATTGCCCTGAACCTCAAGGGTATCGCGGTCGAGCACGCGGCGCGGCATCTGCGCAAGGGCGAGCAATCGTCGGCCGACTACGCCGCGCTCAATCCGCAGAAACTCGTGCCTGCGCTGGTCCTCGACGACGGATCGATCCTCACTCAGTCGATCGCGATCATGGAATATCTGGAGGAGACGCACCCCGAGCCACCATTGCTTCCGAAGGATCCGGTCGGCCGGGCGCGCGTGCGATCCCTGTCGCTGATCGTGAGCGCGGATATTCATCCGATCCAGAACATGCGCGTGATGGCCTATCTCCGCCAGAAGTTCGACCAGACCGAGGAAAGCGCCTTCACCTGGTCCCGTCACTGGATCGAGACGGGTTTCGACGCCTACGAGGCAATGCTGACCCGGAGCGCCGGAACGGATAGGTTCAGTCACGGCGACCGGCCCACCATGGCCGACCTGTGCCTGGTGCCACAGGTCTTCAACGCCACGCGCTTCAAGGTCGACATGACTCGATATCCGACCATCCAGCGCATCTACGATTCCTGCATGAAGCTTCCCGCCTTCGATGCGGCCCAGCCTTCGAAGCAGCCGGACGCCGAACCGTGAGGAAAACCTTCGTCGTCATCGGCGTCATAGCCGCTGCGATCGGCATCGGCGCGGCGGCGATCCCGTTCGTCGAGGAGTTCGCCGCCCATCGCCTCAAGGCGGGTTTGGCGCAGGGCGGCGTGCAGGTCGAGGCGGTGACGGTGGGTTTGCTTGACCGCAGCATATCGCTTCGCGGCGTTGCCGGCGGACCGAACGGCGAACTGAAGATCGAAGAGTGGCAGGTGTCCGGCCTTGCATGGCCGCTCGACGAACTCCTGAGGGGGCGGGCGCCGATTGGCGGGCTGACGTGGGGCGATCCGCTGCGGGTTGCGCGGCTTCATATGCGCAATTTCGGCCTCGCCGAACCCGACGCGGGCAACGCGTGGACGATCGGAGAACTGACCGGCACCAACATCGACCTGCCGCGCTACGACTCTGTCTATGAAGGACCGTTT
Organism: Rhodospirillales bacterium; assembly: GCA_013205335.1. Classification (GTDB taxonomy): domain Bacteria; phylum Pseudomonadota; class Alphaproteobacteria; order Reyranellales; family Reyranellaceae; genus Reyranella. The sequence continues at coordinate 384 of JABMNB010000102.1, read as the reverse complement.
CGCAACGAAGTGATGATGGCCCGCCTGCTGGGCGCGCTTTCGGTGGATCGCCTGGAGCAGAGCGATTTCGTCCATGTCTCGTTCGAGCAGACGACCCGGAGCGTCGCGCGCCTCTCCATGATGGGGTACGTGCGTGGCCTGATCGACTCACTCGAGATGAAGGACTTCCATGTAAAGCCTGCGGGCGCGCGGATGGCTGGACTCACGATCGCCGACACCTCGGCGCGCGGCATCGACCTGCGCAGGCCGATCGGCATGGCCTCGTCGATCGACTGGGAGCCGGGCATGCCGATCGGCCGGGTTCCGGTCGCCGAGGGCCGGATGTCCGGCTTCGGCGGCGAACTGATGACGCGCTACGGCCTGTCGCTCGGCAGCGTCTCCACC
>JABMNB010000101.1 GCA_013205335.1 Rhodospirillales bacterium | reverse complement strand
TTGCAAATCTGTTGCCTGAGCGGGAGGAAGATCGAACGATACCTGAATGATCTTCTCGAGATATTGTGGACCTTCGGACGGAAAGCGGTCGCTGGCAATTTTCTCGGCTAGCGCCCTATCAAAAACCAACAGGTAGATCACGTTCGGCAGATGGCCGACCGACTTTACGAGCCGGAAAATCATTAATGCTTCGTCAGGCGTCAGCCTGTCGATGTCGTCTATGACGATCAAGAACCGTTTCGACTGTTCCCTTAGCGACTGCGAGAGCTCGCGATGAAGATGGTCAACAGTGTCGCTGTTGTTGCCGATCAACCCCACAGCCGTTTGCATGCCGCTCGAGATCAGCTTCCCAATAGCCGACATTCCTGCAAAGGCGAGACCTTCCGCGACCAGAGACCCGCTCTGAAGCACCCTCGCGCCAAGCTTCGGCAGCACTTTCTTGAACTTCTCCCCGAGCGAAGGCCCCATCCCGGCATAGAGCTCGCGGAAAAACGCCAAAGCGAGCGCATCGTCACCCTTGAACCACCACGGCTTGAAATCGAGGAGTACGAGTTCGCCTGCCTCCACGGCGGCCTGCAGATGATGCTTGACCAAATTGACGGTACTGCTCTTGCCGGAGCCCCACGGCCCATTAAGGGCGAGAACTGTTCCTTCCGGCGAAACCATCTTCCTAATGCTGGCGGCCAGCGCCTGCGCAAACGGATCTAACCTGTAGAGATCACCCTTCGGCTCTGTGATCGGCCTATCGTTGTAAGAGGCATCAGTCATTGCGCAAATATCCAGCCAAAACGCCTGCCGCGCTATCGACGGTCCAGGAGGTGCAATAAATCGCCAGCGACAGGCCGTAGACGGCCGGCGCCACCGAGCTTTTGGACCAGTCTCGCGCATAGCGGTCGCCGAAATAGGCCACGGCGAAGAGCAGCCCCAGATAGGCCAGCGACAAAGCGAGGACTGCCGGTTCGGCCAGCATACGTGCGCGTTTCTCCCGGCCGTCATTGAACCGTCTGGGCGGGGCCGCTACAAGCTCCGCACACCAAGGAATCAGAATGGCTTCTTACCAGTACATCTACGTGATGAAGGGTCTGAACAAGACCTTTCCCGGCGGCAAGCAGGTCCTCAAGGACATCTGGCTGTCGTTCCTGCCCGGCGCCAAGATCGGCGTGCTCGGCCTCAACGGCTCGGGCAAGTCCACCCTGCTCAAGATCATGGCCGGGCGCGACGACAGCTACACCGGCGAGGCCTGGGCGGCCGAGGGCGTGAAGGTCGGCCTGCTCGAGCAGGAACCCGGCCTCGATTCCTCGAAGGACGTGCTGGGCAACGTCATGGACGGCGCCGGCGAGATGGCCAGGATGCTGGCGCGCTTCGAGGAGGTCTCCAACGCCTTCTCCGACCCCGACGCCGACATGGACAAGCTGATCGCCGAGCAGGGCGAACTGCAGGAGAAGATCGATGCCGGCAACGGCTGGGACCTCGGCCGCACCGTCGAGATCGCCATGGACGCGCTGCGCTGCCCGCCGTCCGACGCCAACGTCGACACTCTCTCGGGCGGCGAGAAACGCCGCGTCGCGCTGTGCCGCCTGCTGCTCTCCAAACCCGACATGCTGCTGCTCGACGAACCGACCAACCATCTCGACGCCGAGTCGGTGGCCTGGCTGGAGCGCCATCTCGCGGAGTTCCCCGGCACCGTCGTGGCCGTCACCCATGATCGCTACTTCCTCGACAACGTCGCCGGCTGGATCCTCGAACTCGATCGCGGCGCCGGCATCCCGTGGGAAGGCAACTACTCGTCCTGGCTGAAGCAGAAGGACAAGCGCCTCGAGCTCGAAGAGAAGACCGCCGACGCCCGCCGCCGCACCATGCAGCGCGAGCTCGAATGGATGGGCACCAGCCCGTCGGCCCGCCGCACCAAGAGCAAGGCGCGTATTGCGGCCTACGAGCAGATGGTCGACGAGGACAGCCAGCAGACACTCGACCGGGCGCAGATCGTCATCCCCGCGGGTCCGCGCCTCGGCGACCATGTCATCCGCGCCGAGGGCATCTCCAAGGGCTTCGGCGACCGGCTGCTGATCGACAACCTCACCTTCAACCTGCCGCCGGGCGGCATCGTGGGCGTCATCGGCCCCAACGGCGCCGGCAAGACCACGCTGTTCAAGATGATCACCGGCCTCGACAAGCCCGACACCGGCACCTTCTCGGTCGGCCCGTCGGTGAAGCTCGGTTACGTCGACCAGAGCCGCGAGACGCTCGACCCCAACAAGAGCGTGTGGGAGGAGCTTTCGGGCGGCCTCGACATCATCAAGCTCGGCAGCAGGGAAATCTCCAGCCGCGCCTATTGCGGCTCGTTCAACTTCAAGGGCGGCGACCAGCAGAAGAAGGTCGGCCAGCTCTCGGGCGGTGAGCGCAATCGCGTGAACCTCGCCAAGATGCTGAAGAGCGGCGCCAACGTCCTGCTGCTCGACGAGCCGACCAACGACCTCGACGTCGACACCTTGCGTGCGCTCGAAGAGGCGCTGGTCGAGTTCGCCGGCTGCGCCGTCGTGATCTCGCATGATCGCTGGTTCCTCGACCGCACCGCCACCCACATCCTGGCCTTCGAGGGCGACAGCCATGTCGAGTGGTTCGAGGGCAACTACCAGGATTACGAACTCGACCGGCACCGCCGCCTCGGCACCGACGCCGACCAGCCGCACCGCATCAAGTACAAGCCGCTGGTCCGCTAGACCGGCGGGCGCAGGAACGGCGGCACGGCATGAACCCGCTCAACGAAGTCCAGTGGGGACAGGACTGGGCGTGGGGCGTGCCGCTGATCGCGCTGACCTGCGTCATCCACATCCTCTGCCTGGCGGTCTTCACCGCCCGGGTCGACAAGGTCCTCGACACGATGCGGGACCGCGGCCGCCACGTCACCCTCACCTTCTCCCTGGTGATGGCGATGGCGGTCACCCTGGTGACGACCCTGCACATCCTCGAAGGCGGCATCTGGGCGATGGCCTTCCGCTTCCTGGGCGCCATCCCCGACAACCGCTCGGCGATGCTCTACTCGCTGGGCGCGCTGACCACCTACGGCGACACCACCATCCACCTCGCCCACGACTGGAAGATGCTGGGCGCGCTGGAAGCGGTGAACGGCATGCTGTTGTTCGGGCTCACGACGGCCTTCCTGTTCGCGATGATCCAGAGGGTGTTGCCGCCGCAGAAGCGGTGACAGGCCGTCGAAAAATCAGGGTCCTGGCGAATAAACGAAACAAACGAAATAATCGAAATATATGAAACGAATGTCGCACCCCCCGAATCCTGGGTCTGGGCGACCGTCGGCGTAACAATGTTGCTCGCCGGGCTTCTGAAAAGCCTACTTCGACCGCCTGCTAGCGTCTTTCCGCATTAAGTTCACCCACACACCATCCTCATCCTGAGGAGCACGCCCAAGGCGTGCGTCTCGAAGGATGGGCAATAAACGTGGTGCTCGTGCCCATGCTTCGAGACGGCCCTTCGGGCCTCCTCAGCATGAGGATTGGTGGTGGCGATTCTATCTTGATCGGAAAGACTCTAGGCGGCTTCGCGTCGGCACAGACACGACGCCCGCACCGGCATCTCCGTCCGAGCCGAAGCCAGGTCGAGCCGTGCCTTGATCAGCGGGGCCTCCACCGTCTCGCCGCGCCGCGTCAGGCATTCGTAGAGGCCGTGCAGGCTCCAGACGTTCTCGGGATGCCAGCAGGCGCGGTTGGTCGTGCCGTCGAAGCCGAGGTCGGCGCGATAGACGGCCTCGGCCTCGGCGAGGTGGCCCTGCTCGAGCAGAAGGGCACCCAGCGCGTGGCGCGTCGGCTGCATCCAGCCCCAGGGCTCGTCGTAGGGCAGCGAATCGTCGAGCTCGACGGCGCGGCGCAGATGAGCGAAGGCCAGGTCAAAGTTGCCGCGGCGATATTCGAGTTCGCCCGTCAGCATCTCGTCGGCGATGGCCAGCAGGTCGACCATCGTGTTGTTGTGCAGGCGCCGGCTCTCGGGCACGCGCGCCTTGGCGGCGCGGAAGGCGGCGCGCGCCTTCTCGGCCAGCTCGATCTCACCCAGCACCGAGTGCGCCACGCCCTTGGCATAGAGCGTCATCGCTGTGGTCGAGCAGTAGAGGTCGGGGTCCTTCGGCAACTCCTGGGCGATGATCTCCTCCCATTTGCCGAAGCGCACCAGCACGTGCTGCTTCATCGAGAGATAGCCCTCGACGAAGTCGGCCATCGGCGGCGATTGAATGCGCAGCAGCTCTTCCGGCGTGGTGTCGATCAATTCCTGCGCCGCCTTGATCGCCGGCGTGTACTGGCCGAGGAACATGGCGCCGTAGACGATGAAGTGATGATCGTGGCTGCGGTACATCGAATAGACGTTCATGGCGCCCTCGCGCGCCAGGAACTTGCGGTCGACCACGACGGCCTTCTGGTTATAGACGACGACGTCGCGATAGTTGCCGCACAGCACGTCGATATGGGTCGGCATGTGCACGAGGTGGCCGGAGTCGGGCACCAGGTCGCGCAGCCGGTCGCCGGCGCGCAGCGCGCGCTGCGGGAACGGCGACATCTCCATCAGATGGACATAGAGATGCAACAGGCCGGGATGATCCCAGCTCGCCGGGATGTCGCGGAAGACGCTCTCCAGCACCTCGACCGCCTCCTCCGTGCCGGCGCCCGGCGTCGGCTGGCCGGTCTTGAGGTCCCACATCTGCCACGGCGTCTCGTTCATGATCGCCTCGGCGAACACCGAGCGCAGGTCGAGATCGCCGGGATGGGCGCGGAACAGCTTGCGCATCTCGACGGTGAATTGCTTGTCCCACGTGGTCTGGTCCTCGATCACCTCGCGCTGCGGATAGCGCGCCGGCAGCGCGCGGATCAGCGCCTGCTCGACCGGGGAGGCGTTGGGCGCCGCGGCCAGCGCGCGCTGCAGGGCGTCGTACGAGGCTTCGAGCGCGCGCTTCTTGCCGGCCGGATCGTAGCGGTGCCACGGCAGGTTATAGTTGGGGCCGGCGGCGTAGGAGATGCCCCAATGCGCCATGGCGCAGCCGGGATCGGTCTCCAACGCCTTCTCGAAACACTTGATCGCTTCGGCGTGGTTGAAGCCATAGAGCCAGTTCAGTCCGCGATCGAACCAGAGCTGCGTCTGTGGCGAAGAGGTCGTGACGGCCCGCTTGTAGGCGCCGAGATCGTAATAGTCGTCCATGGCCCATGCCCCCGCTGCAATCCGGGGGCATGGTGCCGTCGGGACCGGCCGGCCGGCAAGCCCGGCCGTTCTTCTCGTTGCGGACGGTTCACCGGCAGGGCGGCGCGCCGGTCCCCTGGGTCCGCCACTGCTTCAGGCAGTCGCTGTCGTCCTTCATCACCAGCGGCACGAACAGCAGCGATTGCTGCCCGCCGATGAGCTGCTGCTGGTTGATCCAGGTACCCGGCGCCGGCACCCGCGTGCGATACCGCAAGATGCTCTCGCCGGCCGCCGCCGTCAGGGTCGGCGTGTCGACGACCGGCTCGGGGCCGTAGATGCCGGCCGCGGTGGCCGTGCCGACTCGGCGGCCGCCGCTCACCAGCCAGAGCTGTGCCTGCTTGGCCGAAGCGTAGGGAAAGAAATCCGCACGGCCCGTCGGCGGGTCGTTGACGGCGAAGAGCCTGGCATCGATCTGGACCTTGAGCGCCTCCGGCCGGCCCGCCGGCACCGCCAGGATGTCGGCACGCAAGGCGCCGTAGAGGCCCCCGAGTTCCGGCACGCGCAGCTCGTCGCCGGTCGCGAGTCCGATGCGGCCGAGCGGCGTGTCGATCACGACGGGCGCATCGCCCGCGCTCGCCCAGGCCGCCGTCGCCGGCGACAGATGCGTAGCGCGATAGCGGCCGAGCACCGATCCGGTCGGGCCGGCGAGCACGACCGTATGATAGACCTTGTCGCCGTTGCGCTCGGGATAGGAGCCGACCAGGTAGCCGCTGCCGGCCTTCGCCGCCGCCGACACGGCCTGCTCGAAGGCGCCCTCGCGCGCCTCGGCCTTCGCCTTGATGTCGGTCGCAGAGAGGCCCGACGGCAGGGCCGAGAGTTCCGGCAGGACCAGCAGCTCGCCCGCTTCAGGACGTGCCGACGACAGAAGCGACGGCCCCTCGGGCCATTGCGCGGCCGACAGCACGACCGAACGCACCGAGGTGGTGGCGTTGGCGTCGGTCGGGCTGCGATGCAGCGCGAGAAGCGGGACATAGAGATCGGGTCGGCGTCGCGCGAGCTGGGCGGCGCGCTCGGCATCGGCGTCGGCCGGCACGATGCTGGTCGCGAACACCCCGGCCAGGCCGGGCGGCAGCGTCTCGGGCGGCACCACCGGCGCCTGCACCAGCTTCTCGCCCTTCGGCGACCAGATGCTCGAACCGCCATTGTAATAGAGCTTGCCGCCGGTGATCGGATTGGTCTCGACGCCGCTGCGCGTGGCGCCGACGACCCAGACGCCGTTCTGCGCGCTCATGTACTGGACGTTGGACACAGTGGAGTGGTTGCCCGTCGCCTCGGCGGGCGGCGTGCCCGGCATGACGCGATCCGAGACCGAATGCCAGGCGATGATCTGGGCGCCGCGCAGCGCCGCCAGGCGCGCGTACTGCCATTAGGTGTCGTCGTAGCAGATGAGCAGCGCGATGCGGCCGATCGGCGTCTCGAACACCTCGACCCCGGTGGTGCCCGGCGCGAACACCTTCTGGTCCTGCGGGTTCAGCCCGTTCTTGCGATACTTGCCGACGATGCCGTTCGGCCCCATCAACACGGCGGTGTTGTAGGCCAGCCCGGTCGCGGCATCGCGCTCGGCGATGCCGACGCTCATGTACATGCCGGTGCGCTGGAGCACGGGCAGGAGCGCCGCCGTCGTGCGTCCGGGAATCGTGTCGAGGAATGGCGCGAGCTGCTGCGGACCGCTGAACAGGTAGCCACTGACCGCCGTTTCGGGGAACACCGCAAAGTCGACGTTCTGCCGGCTCACCTGCTCGGCCGCCTGGGCGAGCCGCGCGACGTTGCCCTCGAGATCGCCCCAGGCCGGCACGAAATCGACCGCCGCGACCCGGATCTGCTTCTGCCCCACCGGCGCCTGCGCCGAGCCCCCCGCGGCAAGCGACAGGCAGCCGGCGATACCGGCCACGACGGCCAAGGCCCATGATTTCCAAGTCATACCGATTCCTCCCCCTAGAAGCCGGGGAATGATAGTGCACCCGGTCAGCAGCCTCTACGGTTTGCTCACCAGCCACGTTAGTCTCGCCCGGACATGAGCCAGACCAGACGCATCATCATCTGCGGCGGCGGCGTGATCGGCGCAGCCATCGCCTATTTCCTGAGCCGACGCGGCGCGAAGCCGGTCGTGGTCGAGCGCCACGAGGTCGCGGGCTCGGCCTCGGGCAAGTCGGGCGGGTTCCTGGCACTCGACTGGTGCCGCGGCAGCGCGCTCGACCGGCTGGCGCGCCGCAGCTTCGCGCTGCATGCCAGCCTTGCCGATGAACTGGGCAATCCGTGGGGCTATCGGCGGCTCGACACTTTTGGCGGGGTCGCTGCCGAGAGCGGCGGTGTGCGCAGCCGGCCCGGGCGGCCGTGGTTGTCGGAGCGCGTGACGATCACCGGCCGGCTGGGCTCGCCCGAGACGACGGCGCTGGTCGAGCCGCGCGCTTTCACGACAGGCCTGATGCGTGCGGCCGAGGTGAACGGCGCGGAGTTGCGGCGCGGCATCGTCGTGGATCTCGTGCGTAGCCCGACGGGTGCCGCGAGGGGTGTCGTGCTCGAGAGCGGCGAGATCGTCGAGGGCGATGGCGTGGTGATCGCGATGGGACCGTGGTCGATCGTGGCGTCGCGCTGGCTGCCGCTGCCCGCCGTGTACGGTTTCAAGGGCCACAGTCTCGTGTTCCGAACCGGCGACGCGGTGCCGGCCGAAGCGCTGTTCCTCGAATACGAAGAGGCGAGCGGCGAGATGCTGACGCCCGAGATCTTCGCGCGCGCCGACGGCACGGTGTGGGCCTGCGCCGTGTCGAGCACCGCGTCGCTGCCCGTCGATCCGGCCGACGTCACCGCCGACGAGGGCGCGCATGCCCGCCTCGAAGCACTTTGCCGCGCCGTCTCGCCCGCGATCGCCGCCGCGCCCATCGTGGCGCGTCAGGCCTGCTTCCGGCCCGTCACGGAAGACGGCTTGCCATTGATCGGCGCCGTGCCCGGCCTCGACGGCGCCTGGGTCGCGACCGGCCACAGCGTCTGGGGCATGCTCAACGCGCCGGCGACCGGCGAGGCGATGGCCGAGCTGATCCTCGACGGCACGACGAGTCACGTCCCGCTGAGGCACTTCTCGCCGGGCCGGCTGAAGGCTTTCGCGGGGCTCCGCAATCAGTCGTCCTGAGCGCAGCGAAGGACCTCGCAGAACGACCAGAGTACTGCCTGGCTGACGTGAGGTCCTTCGCTGCGCTCAGGACGACAGTTTATTCCGGCTTGCTCGTCCAGCGCGGCGGCAAAAGGCGGGTGTTGAGGAAGAACGGAACGCTGTTGTCGCTGAGGCGGATCGTGCCGATGAAAGGCAGCTCGTAGGAGGCGTGGAAGTAGATCTGCGAGCGCTGCACGACTCCGTAATCCTCGTTGAGCGGCGGCAGGCCGAACAGCGCGCGGAACGGACATTTGAAGGTCGCTGACTCGCCGGGCTTGAGTTCGGTGCCCGCGCCCGCCGGAAAGCGCACGTCGGTCGCTTCGATCAGGGTCGGCTCACGGCCCGAGGCGCGGACGTGATCGAGCACGCAGGCGAGTTTCAGGCCCTTCATCGGAAACCAGGAATTCGTGTTTTCCGCCGTGAAGGTCGCGTCGAACGGCGAGCCGGCCTTCCGCTCCTCCGATGAATAGGTCGGCACCGGGCGCATCGACCAGGCGCCGATTCCCACGCCCGCAATGACGACCAGCACGGCCAGGAAGACGATGAGGCTCTGCAGCGACTGCGCGCCGCTATATGCCATCGCGCGCAGTTCCTGCTGCAGCGTCGAGGTCGGCGGCGGCAGCGGCTTCGGCCCTGAGGCCCGAGGCGCCTGCTTGCGCGCTCTCGGCTTGGCGCCAGCAGCACCAGCCTTCGAGCCGGAAGAGGCGCTCTTCCGGGGCTTGCTCGCGGACTTCTTCTTCTGCGCCATCGTCCGAAGACTTAACGCCTCCCGCCCCTCCCTACCATCCCGCCACTGGTCGCAGGCGCATCAGTGGAATGCCACCTCGAGGGCGCGCCGCGTCGCCTTGGCGCCCTCGCGCGCGACATCGACCGCGGGCTGCGCCCAGTGAGCAGGGTTCGGCGCTTCGTAGCTCACCCAGCCCTCGTAGCCCTTGGCCGCGAGCAGCTGGAACAGGTCGTTCCAGCGCACCACGCCCTGCCCCGGCGGCAGGCGATCGACCGGCGGCGCGGCATTGGGCGGCGCGTTCGGCACGTCGCTGTACTG
>JABMNB010000100.1 GCA_013205335.1 Rhodospirillales bacterium | reverse complement strand
GGGGAGGGGTGCTTGGGGCCTCATCCACCTCCCCCGTCAGACGGGGGAGGCAGGGAGGGGGTAGGCAGCGCGACGGGTGTCTAAAGTATGAAGGTCATGTGTCTGAGAAGAGCTTGCCGGCTTCGGCCCAATTCTCTTTCTTGATGTCGGTGAGAACGATCTGCACCGCGTCGGGCGTGCAGCCCAGCGCGCGGCAGGCGCCATCAGTCAGTTCTTTGGCCAGCGCGCGGCGCTGTTCGATGGTGCGGCCCTCGAACATCTGGACATTGATCATCGGCATTTCTTCTTCTCCCTTGTTAGAACTTGTGGTCGATCGCAACGTGGCCGGGCTGCGCCTTTACGCGCGCCGACCAAGCGGTGACGTTCGGGTAGTGCGACAGGTCGAACCCGCCCTCGTCGGCGACATGGGTGTAGGCATAGAGCGCGATGTCGGCGAGGCCATAGCGGTCATCGACGAAGAACTGTCGGGTCGCCAGATGCTTCTCCATCACGTCGAGGGCGGCGTAGCCCTTCTTCATGATGTCGGGAAGGTTCGCTTCCTGCTGCGGCGTGAGCTTGTCGAGGAAGTGCTTCCAGAAGCGTGCGACGGCGATATAGGGCTCGTGGCTGTACTGCTCGAAGAACATCCATTGCAGCGTCTTCGCGCGCATCAGCCGGTCTGAAGGCGCGAATGCCGTGCCCTCGGCGAGATACCAGAGGATCGCGCCCGATTCGAAAAGGAAGGAACCGTCCTCGAGCTCGAGCGTCGGAATGCGGCCGTTGGGATTCTTCTCCAGGAAAGCCGGCGTGCGTGTCTCGCCCTTCAGGATGTCGCACTCGATGCGCTCGAACGGCACGTCGAGCTGCGACATCAGCAGCCAGACCTTGTAGCCGTTGCCCGACCCGGTGAAGTCGTAAACCTTCAGCATCGTCTATTCCGCCGCAATTCTCTGGGCGGCCAACGCCCTGGTGGTAAGGTAGGTGTGGATGCGTTCGGCGGCGTCGCGGCCATCGCGAACCGCCCATACGACCAGCGAGGCGCCGCGCACGATGTCGCCGGCGGCGAACACGCCGTCGAGGCTGGTCATCATGCTCTTCCAGTCGATCTTCAGAGTGTTCCAGCCGGTGACGCCGAGATCGGGCGCGTCCATCGCGGCCGGCAGATCCTCGGGATCGAAACCCAGCGCCATCAGCACGAGGTCGGCCGCGATGTTGACGTGGCTGTTGGGAATCTCCTGCGGCGTCCGGCGACCGGACGCGTCGGGCATGCCGAGATGGATGCGCACGGTGCGGACGTGGCTCACCGTCTCGGTGCCGAGGAAGGCCTGCGGCGCGGCCAGCCACACGAACTCGACGCCTTCCTCCTCGGCGTGCTTCACCTCGCGCTGCGAGCCCGGCATGTTGGCGCGGTCGCGGCGATAGAGACACTTCACGGACCTCGCGCCCTGGCGCACCGCGGTGCGCACGCAATCCATCGCCGTGTCGCCGCCGCCGATCACCACGACGTCCTTGCCCGCCGCGTTCAGCACCCCCGATTCGAAATCGGCGACCGTGTCGCCCAACCCCTGCCGGTTGGACGCGGTGAGAAAGTCGAGCGCAGGTGCGATGCCGGAGAGGCCCACCCCGGGGGCCGCGATGTCGCGGGCCTTGTAGACGCCGGTGGCGATCAGCACGGCGCCATGGCGCGCGCGCAGCTCGGCGAGCGAGACGTCGCGCCCCACTTCGCAATTCAGGTGGAAGGTGACCTTCGAGTCGCGCAGCAGTTTTTCGCGGCGCTGCACGATCTCCTTCTCGGGCTTGAAATTCGGGATGCCGTAGATCAGCAGGCCGCCAACGCGGTCGTAGCGATCGTAGACCGCGACCTGATAACCCTTGCGGCGTAGCTGCTCGGCGGCGGCGAGGCCGGCGGGTCCGGCGCCGACGATGCCGATGCTCTCGGGGCGCTCGCGCCGGGGCTGGATCGGCTTCACCCATCCGCGCTGCCAGGCCGTGTCGGTGATGTACTTCTCGACCGAGCCGATCGTGACCGACTCGAACCCCTTCTCGATGACGCAGTTGCCTTCGCAGAGCCGGTCCTGCGGGCAGATGCGGCCGCAGATTTCCGGGAAGTTGTTGGTCGCGGAGGAGAGTTCGTAGGCCTCGTCGAGCCGGCCTTCGGCCGTGAGCTTCAGCCAGTCGGGGATGTTGTTGTGGAGCGGGCAGTGGACCTGACAGAACGGCACGCCACACTGCGAGCAGCGGGCGGCTTGCTCGGCGGCCTTGTCCTTGGCGTAGCTCTGATAGATTTCATCGAAGTCGCGACGGCGCTCCGCTGCCGGCCGCTTGTCGGGCATGGCTTGCGGCGTTCCGACGAACTTCAGCATCCTCTCGGCCATCCCCGGCCTCCTCGGATAGTTTGTGAAATTTTATTACGCAAGAAGCGCGCCGATCACGCCTTTGCTGCGTTGTTGAGCGCATAGAGCCATGTCGCGCGCCAATAGTCAATAGTACTGACCTATTTGGAGGGTATCTCTGCAGAAGAGTCTCGGCGTCGGCGTGAGGAGAGCATTAAATACACTAAGTATGACCGATACAGGACTATCGTATACAGGCGACCATAAGCGTCTTCGATGACGCCTTTGTTGGGTAGCTTAGGCCGGAGCGTGAAGGTTGTAGCGGCCGCCGACGCGGTAGCGGTCGAGGTACATCGGGAGAATGGCCTCGGCGGCGGTCGGCTCGATGCCGAGGGCGGCAAGACCGGGGGCGCCGGGCCGGGCAACATTGTCGGTCACCAGCAGGTCGACCTGGTCGTAGGTCAGCGGCGGCACGGGCAGGAATTGCGCGAAGAACCCTGCGATCTTCATCAGGCCGGCCGGGATGCCGACGATCCGCTTGTGGCGGTCGACCTCGCGCAACACGAGGGCGGCGATCTCGCGATAGCTGTAGACGCGCGGGCCACACAGTTCGAACACCGCCTTGGCGGTCTCGGGCCGCTCCAGCACGGCCACCACGGCCTTGCCGACATCGCCGACGAACACCGGCTGGACCTTGGCCGAACCATCGCCGACGACGGGCAGGAACGGCGCCTTGGCGGCGATCTGCGCCATGCGGTTGAACATCGCGTCCTCGGGGCCAAAGATCACGCTCGGCCGGAGGATCGTCGCGTTCGTGAAGCCGGCGACGATCGCGTCCTCGGCGTCGACCTTGGAGCGCACGTATTTGTTCGTCGAATTGCGCTGATCGGCGCCGATTCCGGACATATGCACGAGGCGCTGCACGCCGGCGCTGCGCGCGGCCTCCGCGATCGTCCGGGCGCCCTCGACATGGACGCTGTGATACTTCTGCCGGCCGCGCTGGAAGGCAATGCCCGAGGCGTTGACCACCGCCTGGCTGCCGGCGATGGCCGCCGCCACCGAGGCCGGAGCGCGCAGGTTGGTCCGCATGATGGTGATCTGGCCGACTTCGCCTGCCGTCTTGATCCGTTCGGCCAGTTCGATGCGCCGACAGGCTACGCGGACCTGAAAGCCCTCCTGCGCCAGTGCCCGCACGATGGCGCGGCCGACGAAGCCGCTGCCGCCAAAGACCGTGACTTGCTTGATGCTCATGGATGCTGGCTATAACCCAAAGCCATGACGGTTCAAGGGCCGAAGCGCGCCAGCGCGGTGTGGCGCGAGCGTCTGCCGCGGTTGACATCGACGCCGCACCGCCCTAACTCAGCGCCCGCACTAGACCGCATGCCGTGCCCAGGTGGCGGAATTGGTAGACGCACTAGTTTCAGG
>JABMNB010000099.1 GCA_013205335.1 Rhodospirillales bacterium | reverse complement strand
GCCGGCCGGCGCGCGGCGATGCATGCGGTAAACCCGCTCTACATTCCGCGCAATCACCGAGTCGAGCTTGCGCTGACCGCCGCTGCCGAGCGCGAGGACTATGCGCCGTTCGAGGAACTGCTCACGGTGCTGGCCAAGCCCTACGAGGAACGGCCGGAATTCGCCGCCTATGCCGAACCGCCGTCGTCCGATCAGGGTGTCTACCGGACTTTCTGCGGCACCTGATCAGAGATTGACGGCCGTGGCCCTCGCGTCCTTCCAGTCGATCCACTGGTCGAGATGCATGAAGCTGCCGTCGTCGGTGCCGATCTCGCGGGCGATCAGGGCATTCAGCTTGCCGTTCATCATCGCGATCAGGTCGCGATTGCGCTCGAAGTCGTGGGCCAGGTTCACGATCTCGTCGGGGTCGTTCACGAGGTCGTAGAGTTCGAGGTCGTTGTTGGCCCGCAGCTCCTCGAGCGTCGTCGGCGTGTTGAAGCCGCGGAACGGGAAGTAGCGGCTGAACTTGTAGCGTTCGTCGACGATCGAGCGGATGCAGACGCGCAGCCGCCAGTCGACCGGGAACGACTCGATGGTGCGGAACAGGTCCGAGCGCGCAATCGATTTGTCCAGAAGGGTCTCGTAGAGCGTCCGCGTGAAGGTCGCGTCGTGGACCATGAGCTGGCTGTAGCAGAACAGGGTGCCGCCGCGGTTCTGCGTGAACGCGGGAGTCGCCGGCTGGCGCAGCAGGGGCGAGAAATCCTGGCCTTTCATCTGTTTCATCGTGTCGGCCACCGGCGCCGTCGACTTCCCGGTGAGGGCGACGATGGTCGGCACGAAATCGAGATGCGACGTGAGTTCGAGGCAGCGCTGGCCGCCCTTGATTTCGGGATGGACCACCAGCATCGGCACCTGGTTCTGCTGGCGGTAGGTCGTCGTGCCCTTGCCCTGCAGGCCGCCGTGACTGGCCAGCAGGTCGCCATGATCGGACGTGAAGATCACGATGGTCCTGTCGGTGAGGTCGAGCCGGTCGAGTTGCTCCAGGAGCTGCACGATCTGCTGGTCGGCGTCGCGAATGGCGTTGAAGTAATAGTTTTGCCGCAGCCGCATGCGCCATTCCTCCTGCGGGATCAGTCCCGTCAGGATGCCGTTCGCGGCCTTGTAGATGCGGTGCGCGGGAACGCGATCGGGCGTGTCGAGGGGCTGTTGCCAGGTCTTCTGTAGCGGGATTTCGTTCCACTCCTGCCGGTAGAACGAATCGTTCGGCGGATAGGCGATGTTGAGCTTGGCCTCGACCGCCTGTACCGGCGGCTCGTCGCGCTTGTCGGTGTTCACCCACATGACGTCGTGCGGGTTCACGAGATTGACCGCGAGATACCAGGGCTGCTTCCTGTCGGTCATCGGCCGGCCCTTGGCCTTCAGCCACTGGATGGCCTGTGCCGCCGTGATCTGGTCGTACTGATAGCCGCCCTGCGCTCCCTCGATGAAGTCGCCGACGCCGGTGTAATCGTAGAAGCCGTAGTCGCGATCCATCGTGGTCTCGAACAGCGCCTTGATGTCGTCGGCGCGGTTCTCCATCGCCATCGCGCCGTTGAGATGCCACTTGCCCTTGTAAGCGGTGTAATAGCCCATCTTGCGCAGGATCTTGCCGATGGTCGGCAGCCTGGGATCGAGGCTCTTCAGGTAGGGCAGGCCGGCATTGTCGAAGATGCCGTTCAACGGCATGTGCAGGCCCGTGTAGATCACGGCGCGCGAGGCCGAACACATGTCGGCCGCGATCTGATGGTTCTCGAAAAAGGTGCCGCTGCGGCGCAGGCGTTCGTGTCCCGGCAGCGGTATGGGCCAGCCGGGGCCCATGTAACGCTCCTGGTCCGTCAGGATGAAGAGGATGTTGTAGCCGCCATCGTTCGAGCCCGGCGCGTCCGCGGAGGGAAAGGCCGACTCGGTGCCGCCGGTGATGCGGGCCGGCGGATCGGCGGCGAGTGCATCGCTGCCGGCCGCACCCGTCGCCGTTGCGGCGAGGGCGGCGCTGCCGGCGATGAAGGTTCTGCGCGAAGGATCGGTCACGGATTCCTCGAAGGGCTGAAGCTCATAGCATGGTGCGAAAAGGCGTGGAATTCGTGGCGGCACTCACCTCGCCGTCTCGAGTCGCGGCACGCGCGCGAGGTCGAGGAGCCGCGCGCAGTCGACGTGCTGTTCGAGATGATCGGCCAGCCGGTCGAGCGTGGCCTCGATTCCGGCCTCGTAGTCGAGACCGGAACTCTCCGCGCCGATCCAGTGCAGCCAGTGACGTCGCTGTCGATCATCGGCCAGCAATCCGTGGATGTAGCAGCCGGCGATCCGCCCGCTCGGGTCGAGCGCGCCATCGGTGCGGCCCTGACCGAGATCGAGCAGCGGACGCGCCGTCGTGGTCGTGCGGCCGACATGCATCTCGTAGCCGCTGAACGGCACGCCCTCTGCCGCGGTCCTGCCCGTGACCTCGACCAGCACCTTGTCGCCGCCCAGCACGGTCTCGGCCTCGAGCAGGCAAAGCCCCGCGACGCTGCCGGGCGGTCCTTCGATGCCGTGGGGGTCGGCAATGCGCCGGCCCAGCATCTGATAGCCGCCGCAGATGCCCAGCACGCGACCGCCGCGGCGGAGATGGGCCTGGAGGTCGATGTCCCAGCCGGCCTCACGCAGGGTGGCGAGATCGGCGATGGTGGCCTTCGAGCCGGGCAGGATGACCAGCGCCGCATCGCCCGGGATCGGCACTCCCGGCCGTATGAAGGCGACATCGACGCCGGCCTCCTGACGCAGCGGATCGACATCGTCGAAGTTGGCGAGGTGCGGATAGGCCAGCACGACGATCTTCACCGCGCCGTCGGACACACGAGCCGACGCGCTGCCGCCGGGCAGGCTGAGCGCGTCCTCGGCGGGCAGCCTGACGGCGTCGGCGAAGTGCGGCACGAGGCCCAGCGCCGGCCAGCCCGTCTGGTCTGCGATCCGCGTCATGCCGTCGGCGAACAGGCTCGGATCGCCGCGGAAGCGGTTGACGAGGAAGCCCACGATCATCGCGGCATCGTCAGGATCGATCACGGCCTTGGTGCCGACCAGGCTCGCGATGACGCCGCCGCGATCGATGTCGCCCACCAGCACAACCGGCACGCCCGCGGCGCGCGCGAAGCCCATGTTGGCGATGTCGTCGGTGCGCAGATTGACCTCGGATGCGGAGCCGGCACCCTCGACCAGCACGAGATCGGCGTCGGCGGCGAGGCGGCTGAAACTGTCGAGCACCGCCCGGAGCAGGCCGGCCTTGATCGACTGGTAGTCGCGCGCCTCGGTGTTGCCCACGACGCGGCCCTGCACGACGACCTGGGCGCCGGTGTCGCTCTGCGGTTTCAGCAGCACCGGATTCATATGAACGCTGATGGCCACGCGCGCCGCCCGCGCCTGCAGCGCCTGGGCGCGGCCGATCTCGCCGCCGTCAGCCGTCACTGCCGCATTGTTCGACATGTTCTGCGGCTTGAATGGCCGGACCCTCAGGCCCTGGCGCGCGAAAACACGGGCGAGGCCCGCGACCATCAGCGATTTGCCGACGTCGGAGCCTGTGCCCTGGATCATGAGTGCGCGTGCCGGCATGGGCCTCCGATCAAATGGCATAAGGGAAATCCGCAATACTTGCGTCTCCGCTGCGATGAATTGCGTTGACGCGCGGTAATCGCGGACCCTAACTGGACAGGAGGCGCGCCCCAAGACGCGTGTCAAACAGGTTTGCCCGGGAAAGTGATGACGTTTTCCGCTCGATGGCTGGCAATGTTGGCGGCCGTGTTGCTCGCGGCCCAGCAGCTGCCGGCCTTTGCCCAGACGGTGATCGAAGAGTTTCCGCCGAAGACCTTCGTTGAAGGCTTCATGCAGGGCGTCGGCCTCCCTACGATCAGCATCTATCACCTCGCCGCGATGATCGGCATCGGCATCCTGGTGGGTATTGCCGCGCGGGGCATCGTGCCCGTGCTGGCGTTCGGGTTGGCCGCCATCGTCGGCGTGGCAATCCAGCTCAGCCCCTATGACATTCCGGCGGATGGCGCCTTCGTCGCGCTGACGACGATGGTCATCGGCGTCCTCATCCTCCTGCGCCAGCCGATGAGCCCCCTGGTGGCGTCGATTCTCTTCGCCGCGGCGGGGCTCGTGCACGGCTATTCGCTGGGCGCAGTGCTGGACGGTGCCGATGCCGTGTCGATCGCCGCCTATGTCTCGGGCCTGCTGGTCGCCCAGACGGCACTCGGCGTCGCAGCCTGCGCGATCACGCTGGGCGCGACCGGATGGCCGGCGCAGCGGACCGGGCTGATGGTCGCCGGATGCCTCGTACTGGTGGTGGGCGGCATCGCCGCCATCGAAGCGGCGGGTTTGATCAGCTGAACCAGGTGCGGGAACCGGGGCATCCTCTCCCGGGTTTGGCTACTCTTGCATCCTGCTGACGGGCGAGAATCGCCCGGTTCATTCGATTGAGCGGTGGAGTTGATGGCGACGCATCCGGACTTTGACGCGGCCTTCCGGGCCGAGTTCCGCGACCTCGTTCTGTGGCGGCGCGACGTGCGGCGCTTTCGCAGCGACCCGGTGGCGCGCGAGCGCATCGACGCGCTGCTGGAGGTTGCGAGCCACGCGCCGTCGGTCGGCCTCAGCCAGCCGTGGCGGTTCGTGCATGTCGAATCGGTGGAGCGCCGCCGTGCCGTGGTCGGGAGCTTCACGCAGGCCAACGAGCAGGCGCTCGCCGGCTACGCCGGAGAGAAGCACGCGATCTATGCCGGCCTGAAGCTGGCGGGCCTCAAGGAAGCGCCGGTCCATCTCGCGGTCTTCTCCGACGACGGCACGCATACCGGCAGCGGCCTCGGTCAGCAGACCATGCCGGAGACGCTGCATTATTCCGTGGTGGCGGCGATCCAGACCCTGTGGCTGGCGGCGCGTGCCGACGGGATCGGCATGGGCTGGGTTTCGATCCTCGACCCCAAGGCGGTGACGCGCGTGCTCGACGTGCCGGCCGGCTGGAATCTCGTGGCTTACCTCTGTCTCGGTTTCCCGGCCGAGGAGCATCTCGATCCCGAGCTGGAGCGCCATCATTGGGAAGTGCGCAGCGACCTCGGCGACATCGTCTTGACGCGCTGATGCTTTTGACACGCGCCCTTCGCCGGGCACTATTGCGCCGCAGCAAGGGAGGGTAGGCGTGAGTTCAGGGGATCGGCCGACGGAGCAATCGATCCCCGATGCATTTTTGTACCTGCTCGCGGCTCTCTGCGGGCTGGCTACCGGTGTACTGGGCGCCGCCTTTCATCTTGTCGTCGATACGCTGGTCCGGTGGCCGTCGTGGCTGGTGGCGTACCTGGGGCACGGGCCCCTCACGATAGCCGCAGCGGCCGCGACTGCTGCCATCGCAATGGTCGCGGCCTTCCTCCTCACGCGCTTCGTTGCGCCCGAAGCGGCCGGCAGCGGCGTGCAGGAAATCGAAGGCGCCATGGAAGGGCTACGCAAAGTGCGCTGGCGCCGCATTCTGCCCGTGAAGTTCGTGGGCGGCGTGCTCGCTTTGTCGTCGGGCCTGGTGGCGGGACGCGAGGGGCCGACCATCCACATGGGCGCATCGATCGCACAGGCCATCGCCGAGCGCTTCAAGCTCAGCGAAGCGGAGTTGCGCGGTCTGCTGGCGGCCGGCGCCGCGGCCGGCCTGGCGGCTGCCTTCAACGCACCGCTGGCGGCGATCCTTTTCGTGATCGAGGAGACACGCAAGCAGTTCCGCTACACGTTGCGCTCCTACACCGCCGTCATCATCGCCTCGGCGGCCAGCGCCATCGGCATGGAGCTGGTCGGCGGCACCGCGCCACAGCTCAAGCTCGACAATGCGGAGATGCCGCTGTCGCTGCTGCCGGCCTTCCTTGTGTTGGGCGTGTTCCTGGGCGGGCTGGGTATCGTCTTCAATCGCACGTTGCTGTTCCTGCTCGACTGGGTGGCAGACACGTTCCGAAAGGTCCCGTTCGTGCCGGCCCTTGTGGTCGGCGCCGCAATCGGCGCGCTGGCGCTGGTGCTGCCACAGGCGGTGGGCGGCGGCGAGCTGCTGATCCCCGGCCTCGTCACGGGAAACCTGCCGATCACGACGCTTTTGCTGCTGTGCCTGTTGCGCTTCGTCGGCGTCATGGTGAGTTATCCAGTAGGCGTTCCCGGCGGCATCTTCGCGCCACTGTTGACCCTTGCCACCACGGTGGGCCTGGTCGCTGCATGGCTGCTCCAGACGGCCGTACCGCTGCCGCCGCTGGCGGGCGCCGCGTTCGCCATCGCCGCGATGGGCGGTCTGTTTTCCGCGTCCATTCGCGCGCCGCTGGTCGGTGTCGTGCTGGCGGCCGAATTGACCGGCGGCTATGCGCTCATCCTGCCGCTGATCGTGACCTGCGTGTCGGCCAACGCCGTATCGCAGGCATTGGGCGGCCGGCCGCTCTACGAGCTGCTGCTGGAGCGGACTCTGCGGCTTTCCGGCCAGGTGCCGCCGCCGCCGGTCACGACCGGCGTGCTTTCACCGGTCGGCTCGGACGACAGGCGTGGATCTTAGGTCGCGGGCGGCAGGAACCAGTCCAGAATCCGCGCATTCTCGTCGCGTGGATAGGTGTGCGAGAGATCGGCGATCTCGCGGTAGACGACATCGGCGCCGCCTCGTTCGAGCGCACGCCGCGCGCCCTGCGCCATCTCCGGCGGAAACATCCAGTCCTGTGCGCCGTGCACGATGTGGATGGGCAGGTCGCGGACGCGGTCGGCGTCGGCGAAGGTCATCAACATCGGATGGAAGCTCGCGGCGACCGGCGCGAGGTGCGTGAAGCGGCAATCGCCGCGGAGGCCGATGACGTAGGTGAAGGTGCCGCCGTCGCTCATGCCGGTCAGGAGCTGGTGCGAGGCATCGATGTTCCAGTCGCCGGCGACGTCGGCGGCCATGCGCTCGATGCGTGGCCCGTCGACTTCCGGCTCCATCAGGGACCAGGTGGCGCCGGCCGCCGTGGGTGCCAGCACGATGAAGCCGCGCGTGCGCGCCTCGCGGACCCAGCTCCACAGGAAGGCGCCGCCATTGCCGCTGCCGCCATGCAGGGCCACGACCAGCGGCCAGCTTCTCGCCGCGTCGTAGTATTCCGGCACATAGAGCGAGAAGCCGCCGCGCGTGCCGGCCGGACCGCCGACATGCATGAAGCCCACGCCCTCGCGCGTGGGATCGGCGGCGGCCAGACGTTGCCGCAGGGCCGCGTCGTCGCGAGCGGCCTGTTCGAGGAAGAAGTGGCTCACGGGGCGCAGATGCGACGCCATCGGATAGAGCGCCTCGCAGGCGCGCGAATACCCGCGCAGGGCGCGATAGGCGGCGACGATGGGCTGCGGTGCCTCAGGGGCGGTCAACAGACCCTGGAGCGCTTCGCCGGCGAAGCGGGCCGCCCGTTCGAGATGCTCGCGCACCGGCGCCAGCCGTTCCGGCCAGTCCAGCGCGCGCGACGCGGCGAGGGCAGGACCCAGGTCGTCGTTGCGGCCGGCGAGGGCGTCGACGATCTGCGGCAGGGTCTGTGGCGAGAGATGCCGGCTGGCGAATTCGATGGCGTGCAGGGCCCGCAGGGTCGCCGGCGCCAGTGCCGAGAGGACGTCGATGGCGGCCTCGTCGGCCATCAGTCCTTCAGCACCGTGGCTTCCGGCGCCGGCTTGCCGCGGATCATGTCGGCCGCCTTCTCGGCGATCATGAGCACCGAGGCGTTGAGGTTGGCGGAGGGCATGGTCGGCATGATCGAGGCATCGACCACGCGCAGCCCCTCGAGCCCGCGCACGCGAAGCTGGTCGTCGACGACGGCGGTGGGATCGTTGTCAGACGCCATGCGGCAGGTACCCATCAGATGGAACGTCGTGGTGCCGCGCTCCCTGGCGGCCTGCATCAGGTCGGCATCCGATTGCTTCTCGGCGCCGGGGAATTCCTCACGGTCGTAGTACTTGCTGAGCGCCCTGGAACCCAGCAGCCGCCGCGCCAGCTTCATGCCGGCCATCAGCACGCGACGGTCGCTCTCCGCGCCGAGATAGTTCGGCTGGATGACGGGATGTTCGAACGGGTCGGCCGAGCGTGCGCGGACGTACCCGATCGAATCGGGCCGCTGCTGCCACGAGGCGATGGTCATGCCGGGGAAATCATCGAGCGTCGACTGCACGCCCTCTTTGTAGCTGGCGGGCGTGAAGGTGAGCTGCAGGTCGTAATTCTCGATGCTCTCGTCGGACTTCCAGAACACGTAGATCAGCGTCGGATTGAGCGTCAGGAGCCCCTTACGCATCGTGACGTATTTGAAGACTTCACCGGCCAGGCGCAGCCCCCTGGAGCGTTCGTTGATGCTCATGGCGTTCTTCACGCGCGCGACGAAGCGCGGTGCGTAATGGTCCCGCAGATTCTCGCCGACCCCTGCCAGCTCGTGCTTCACCTCGATGCCGAGCGACTTCAGCAACGGTCCCGGGCCGATGCCCGAGAGTTGCAGGAGCTGCGGCGAGTTCACCGTGCCGCCGCTCAGGATCACTTCCCTGGCGGCGCGGACTTCCACAGGCGTGCCGTTGCGACCGCCCTTGCGGTAACGCACGCCGACGGCGCGCTTGCCCTTGAGGACGATCGATGTCGCGTGAGCGTGGGTGAGCACGGTGAGGTTGGGCCGCGACATCGCCGGATGCAGGTAGCCGCGGGCGGCGCTGACCCTGCGGCCGTTCTTGATGATGCGCTGGACGTAGCTGACGCCCGCCTGTTTCGTGCCGTTATAGTCAGGGTTGCGCGGGATGCCCTGTTCCACGGCGCCTTCGATGAAGGCTTCGCACAAAGGATCGCGCCATTCGAGGTCGGTGATCGGCAGGTTGCCTTCGCTGCCCCGGAACGTTGCATCGGCATCGCCCGCCATGCGCCGCTCGCTGCGACGGAAATAGGGGAGCACGTCGGAATAGCCCCAGCCGCGATTGCCGCGCTGTGCCCAGCCGTCGAAATCAAGTCGCTGGCCGCGGTTGTAGATGTGTCCGTTGATCGAACTCGAGCCACCCAGCGTCTTGCCGCGCGGGGCGGCGATGGCACGTCCGCCGGTCCATTCGCTGGGCTCGGACTTGTAGAGCCAGTTCACCTTGGGATCGACCAGCGTGTACATGAAGCCGGCCGGGATATGGATGAAGGGATGCCAGTCGCGCGGACCGGCTTCGAGCACGCAGACCGTGACGTTGGGGTCCTCGCTCAACCGGTTGGCCAGCACGCTGCCCGCCGAGCCGGCGCCCACGATCACGTAGTCGAAACTCTCCATCAGGTTGCTTTCTCTTTCTTCGAGCGGGCCTATGACCGGGATTGACCACCGGATCTGGGCAGGAAGCAATGCTCCATCGCGGGAAAACGACGGGCCCGCACGTCGGCCGCATAGGATGCGGCGGCTTCGCAGATCTTCGGCCCGAGATCGGCATAGCGCTTCACGAACCGCGGGGTGAAATCGCTGAACAGGCCGAACACGTCTTCCGACACCAGGATCTGGCCGTCGCAGGCCGGCGATGCACCGATGCCGATGGTCGGGATGGGCAGCGCTGCGGTGATCGCCGCCGCCACCGGTTCCACGGTGCCTTCCAGCACGACCGCGAAGGCCCCGGCCTCGGCCATCGCCTCGGCGTCGCGCGTCACCTGCCGTGCCTCCTCGTCGGACCGGCCTGTCGCCTTGAAGCCGCCGGCCACGTTCACGGCCTGCGGCATCAATCCGACATGGGCGCAGACCGGAATGCCGCGCTGCGCGAGGTAGCGCACGGTCTCGGCCATGACCTCGCCGCCCTCCAGCTTCACACCGCTCGCGCCGGTCTCGGACATGACGCGCGCGGCGCTGTGGAAGGCCTGCTCGGGGCTGGCCTGGTAGCTGCCGAACGGCAGGTCGACGATCACGCAGGCATGCGTTGCGCCGCGCATCACCGCCGAGCCATGGGCGATCATCATGTCGAGCGTGACGGGGAGCGTGCTGTCGAAGCCGTAGATCACCATGCCCAGCGAGTCGCCGACCAGCAGCAGGTCGACATGCGGGTCGAGCCAGCGCGCCATCTGCGTGGTGTAGGCGGTCAGGCAGACGATCGGCTCGCCGCCCTTGCGGGCGCGGATCTGCGGCGTGCTCACTCTCCTGGCTGCGGTGACGGCGCTCATGATCTCCCGACCTTTCGACGGCAACTAGTGGATGACGACGCGCGGCAGAAACATCCTGATCGACAGGCCGCCGTCGGGGCGATTGGCGGCACTGACCTGACCGCCCAAAGCCTCGACGTTGCGCCGCACGATCCAGAGGCCGAGACCCGAATGCTCCACGGCCCGGTCGCTGCCTATGCCATCGTCGGGGCGCAAAGAGAAGTAGCGTTCGAACACGCGATCGATCTTCTCGACGTCGATGCCGGGGCCCTCGTCCTCGACGGTCAGTTCGACCGTTTCGGTGGAAGCGCTCAGCGAGACGGCTACCGTCGTGCCGCCGGGCGAAAAGCTGATGGCATTCTCCAGCACGGCCTGCAGGGCGGCTTCCATCATGCCTGCCGCGGTGCGAACGGCGACGGCCCGATCGAGCTTCAGGACGAGGGCGATCTCGCGCGCGGCGGCGATCTCCTGGAAATGCCGCGCCGCCTCCTCGACCAGCGGCGCCAGCCCGGTCGGCACGCGCGGCGCATCGATGATGTCGGCCGTCCCCATGTCGTGGCGCTGGGCAGCGTTCACGAGATTGAGCAGCCGGGCGAGCGAGGAGTCCACTATCTCGAGCGCGCGCCGGGCCCGTTGATCCTCTTCCGGCACGGCACGACGCACGGGACGCAGCGCCGACTGCACGGCGGCGAGCGGCGTCTTGAAGGAGTGCGCATTGTCCTCGGCCGACTGACGGATCTCGCGCGACACGCGGCGCAGTTCGTGCACCAGCCGGTCGAAATCGCGCGCCACGCCCGAGAGTTCGGGCACGGTGTTGCGCTCGACGAAGGTCGCATCGACGGCGCGGCCCAGCGCGATCTCGTCGGCGACGTTGCGGAAACGGCGCAGGCTGAGGCGAATGCCCAGCGCCACCAGGATGGCGAGCAGCGCGCCGCCGAGATAGATGGCGGCGGCAATTCGGACCTCGCGGGTTTCCCGGTAGGGACGGCCTATCGACGTATTGAGGAAGTCCGAAGCGACGTGCGTGGTCGTCAGTATCCAGCAATCGCCGCGGGCGCGGATCGGGATGATCGAGGTCAACAGCTCGACGGTGCCATCGGCGCGGCTGTAGCGCATCTCGTCCGATGCGTTCCACGTGCAGGCTTCGGACAGCCGCTGGAGGATGCCGCGCTGGCTGAGTTCCTCGAGTTCCGTGGTCACCGCCTCGGGCGCGAGCGGCGGCGCGGAGCCCACGAGATAGAAGCGGCTCGCCGTGCGCGCCGCGGACGGCTGGTACATCAGCTTCAGCACCGTCCCGCTGCTCGCATACTTCTCGAGCGCGCGGTTCATGTTCATCGGCGCGGCGGGATCCGTGTCGCGCAGCACCGGCGTCAGGGCCTCGGCGATCAGGGCGCTGCGATCCTGGATGGCGCGCGTCACCAGGGCCTGCATCTGGCTGTCGGCGCTTTCGAACTGACCGTAGAGGACGATGGGCAGTGCCACGAACAGGCCGATCAGCGCCACCAGCTTCAGCGTCAGCGAAGCGGCGAGGCGGCGCAGCACCGGGACGCTAGTCCTTGCCCCAGCGGTAGCCGAACGACTGGTAATTCTCGATCTCGCCGAACTCGGGATCGATGGCGCGGAACTTGTTGCGGATGCGCTTGATGCAGGAGCGGACGTTGGTTCGATAGCCATTCTCACCGCTCCCCGCGATGAAGCCGACATAGTGCATGCAGTCGTAGACGGCGCGGTAGCTGACATAGCTGCCGATGTTGGCCGCCAGCGTATGCACGATCTTGAACTCGGTCACCGTCAGGTTGAGATCGGTCTCGTCCCAGAGGGCTCGGCTGACCGCGGGTTTCAGCAGCAGGCGACCGCAGTGGAAATTGCCTTCGCCGTCGGCCGTCATCGACTTGCCGGCGCGGTCGGCGATCAGGCGCAGGCGGCGGGCGAGAATCGGTACGCCGCGCGATTTGTCGACGAAGTCGATGGCCCCGCGATCGAGGGCGAGCTGCTCGTAGTTGGGCTCGCTGCGACCGGTCAGGAATACCACCGGCAGGTTGATGCCGGCGCGCCGCAGTCTGGGCAGCAGATCGATGCCTGAGATTCGCGGCAGGCCCCAGTCGAGCACGACGATTTCGATGTCGCCGGCCGTCCCGAGGAATTCGACCAGACCGGTGCCGTCGGCGAACGCGGCAACGTCGAAGCCGTGGTCGCCCAGTTCGCCGCTCGCGGCCTCGCGGAAGTCGTCGTCATCTTCCACGAAGGCGATGCGGACCCGCCGCCCCGTTTCGATCCCAGCCTCGATCTCAGCGTCCGGCCTGAATCCGGGATTGGAGCTGGGCCAGGCAGAGCCGTCGTCCTTCGTCTGTGTCGTCATCGCTCTTCACCTTGTACGCGAGGGTTCCGTACTGCTTGGTTTCGACATCCGGATAGAGCTGGATGTCGAGAGTGCACTTGCCGGTGCGATAGCGCCAGTGCTTGCCGGGAGGATGCGCCTCCTCGCTGGTCGGTGGGCCGAGCATCGCCCGCAACTCGGCCTCACGATAGCCCGTGAGCACCGGCGGCGGAACGTCCGCAGGGGGAGTGATGGCAGCGGGAGCTGCGGCAGGTTTTGGTGCGACGCGCGCGGCAGCAGGCTGCACGGCGGTCGTCGTCTTGCGGGCGGTCACGGGCGCCGGCGGAGTGGGCGACGTGAGCCGTGCAAAATCCGCACGCATCGAATCGCAGCCGGAGAGAAGCAACAATCCCAATCCCATGCCGAGGGTCCGTGTTGCCAAAGATCCAATTGTCATTCGCATCCGAGAAGTGTCTGCCTAAAGCGACCATGTGGCGGGTTTGCGGCACGGGGCCCGTGCCACGTTCGCGCGATTCCCTCGGGAACAGCGTTTTCACGCTTCAGGATTGCGGCCAACCGTCACCCGGGGCAAGCCCGAATTCCGCGAGCGGCGTGGCTGTCGTATTGAATATGCATGGACATCAGCAAGCACACGACCACCACACCCGGAACGATTCGCCGCGTCGACTACACACCGCCGCCGTTCGTGATCGATACCGTCGACCTCGATGTCGAGCTTGGCCGGGAGACGACGGTCGTCGTGTCGCGCCTGGCGGTGCGGCGCAATCCGGCGGCCGTAGAGAAGCCCGCCGATCTGGTGCTGGACGGCAAGAAGATGGAACTCGTGTCCGTGCGGCTGGACGGCCGGGCGGCAATTCACGAGGTGAAGCCGGAGACGCTGGCGATCCGCGGCGTGCCCGAGAGTTTCACTCTCGAGATCACGACGCGCCTGCGCCCGCAGGACAACACCGAACTCACCGGCCTCTACAGGTCGCGCGATCTTTTCTGCACCCAGTGCGAGGCCGAGGGTTTCCGCCGGATCACGTATTTCCTCGATCGTCCCGACGTGATGGCGCGCTACACGACGCGCATCGTGGCCGACCGCGCGCTGGCGCCGGAGCTTCTGTCCAACGGCAATCTGGTCGACAGCGGCGCGCTGGACGATGGCCGGCACTTCGCCAGATGGGAGGATCCGTTTCCCAAGCCGTCCTATCTCTTCGCGCTGGTGGCAGGCCCTCTCGAATGTCTCGAAGACCGGTTCACGACCCGCTCCGGCCGCGAGGTCACGCTGCGCATCTATGTCCGTCCGGGCGATGTCGGCCGCTGCGGCCATGCGATGGAGTCACTGCAGAAATCGATGAAGTGGGACGAGGATGTCTACGGCCTCGAATACGACCTCGACACGTTCATGATCGTCGCCATCGACGACTTCAACATGGGCGCGATGGAGAACAAGGGGCTGAACGTCTTCAACTCGAAGCTCGTCCTGGCCAATCCGGAGACGGCGACGGATCTCGACTATCATTCGATCGAGGCCGTCATCGCCCACGAATACTTCCATAACTGGACCGGCAACCGGGTCACCTGCCGCGACTGGTTCCAGCTCTCGCTCAAGGAAGGGCTGACGGTCTTTCGCGACCAGCAATTCTCGGCCGACATGGGCTCGGCCGCCGATGCGCGCATCGACGATGTCCGCCGACTGCGCGCCGGCCAGTTCCCGGAGGACGCCGGGCCGATGGCCCATCCCGTGCGGCCGGACTCGTACATCGAGATCAACAATTTCTACACCGCGACCGTCTACCAGAAGGGCGCCGAGGTGGTGCGGATGATGCACACGCTGCTGGGAGCGGAGCGTTACCGCAAGGGCATCGATCTCTACTTCGAGCGCCATGACGGCCAGGCCGTCACCTGCGACGACTTCGCCGGCGCCCTGGAAGACGCCTCCGGCGTCGACCTCACGCAGTTCCGCCTGTGGTATGCGCAGGCCGGCACGCCGGACCTCAAGGTCGAAGGCAGTTACGACTCGGCGGGCAAGCGCTTCACGCTCACGGTGGGGCAGAGTCTGCGGCCGACGCCGGGCCAGCCGGAGAAGCAGCCGATGCACATCCCGCTTTCCGTCGGGCTGCTCGACGGCGCCGGCCGCGACCTGCCGCTGCGGCTTTCCGGCGAAGCGAAGGCCACCGGTACGACGCGGGTGCTCGACGTCCGCACGGCACGCGAGGTGTTCGTCTTCGAGGACGTGCCCGAGAAGCCGGTCGCCTCGCTGCTGCGCGGCTTCTCCGCGCCGGTGAAGCTCGAGGCGCCGCGCTCCGACGACGAGCTGACCTTCCTGATGGCACACGACAGCGATCCCTTTGCGCGCTGGGAAGCCGGCCAGCAGCTCGCCGCCCGGCTGATCCTCGAACTGGTCGAGGCGCGTGCGACCGGCAAGCCCCTGGTCGTGCCGGACCATTTCGTCGAGGCCATCCGCCGCACGCTCGACGATCAGCGGCTCGACCGGTCGTTCATCGCCGATGCCGTGACCCTGCCGGGCCTCGCCTTTCTCGGCGAGCTCATGCCGGAGATCGACATCGACGGGCTGTGGGCCGCGCAGCAGCGCGTCCGTTCGGTCCTGTCCGACCGGCTCGCCGATCGCTGGAGTTCCGTCTACGATGCGAACCACGCAACCGGGCCTTACCGCTTTACGCCCGAAGAGGTCGGACGCCGTCGCCTGCGCAGCACGGCGCTCCAGTTCCTGTCCGCCGACAAGGGCGATGCGGCGCGGCGGCGCGCGGTTGCTTACTTCGAGAGCGCGAGCAACATGACGGAGCAGGTCGCGGGACTCGCGGTGCTGGCGGAGATGGGCGGCGCCGAAGGCGAGGCGGCGCTCGCTTCCTTCCATGAGCGCTGGAAGGACGAAGCGCTGGTTCTCGACAAGTGGTTCGCAATCCAGGCACGCACGCCGACCGACGGGACGCTGGAACGGGTGAAGCGTCTCGTCGATCATCCGTCCTACGACCGCCGGAATCCCAACCGCGTCTATTCGCTGATCGGTGCGTTCGCGGCGGGCAATCCGGTGCAGTTCCATCAGGCCGGAGGCGGCGGCTATCGCTTCCTCGCCGATCAGGTCCTGGCGACCGACAGGCTCAACCCGCAGATCGCGGCCCGCCTGCTCGGCCCTCTCGGCTCTTGGCGGCGCTACGACAAGGACCGGCAGGTCCTGATGAAACGTGAACTCCAGCGCATCGTCGAAGAGCCCGGCCTGTCGCGCGACGTCTTCGAGATCGCCTCCAAGAGCCTCGCCTGACCCGGCATCCATTATTTTACCGTGACTGCCACTTGAAAGATTGCTGTAAGGGTGCAACTATAGCATCGGGTAGTGGGAAAATGAGTTCCGGCCGGCGCGTGGGGCGCTGGCCGGAAAAATTGGGGTCTGAACATGTTAACGAACACGAAATTGATAGTTTCGGGTGTGGCGGTCGCTGTCCTGTCGGTTGCGGCCTTGGCCTATGCCCAGACGGCTGTCTTTAGCGAATCGGGTGGGCCGCAGGCTGCGCCACAATCTGCAGCGATTCCGCAATCATCCGTCATGCCGGGTGAAACGACCTGCGCGTCGCAGCATCAGGAACAGCGCGGCCTGTCGACGTCGGACCTTCTGGCCGACAGCTACGAGATCAAGGCGGCCGTTCCGGGCGGGGTCTGGCTGCAGAAGAAGAAGGATGTCTTCTACTGCAATTCCGGAGTCACCCGGGACGACGAGACGATGTGCTGGAAAATCCGCGCTCCGCTCAGGGGCCAGAACTGCACCGATGCCCAGAACCGGGCCCGGTCGAAGGCTCTCCCGGGCTAGGCGCCGCTTCGCGGACGAGACTTTTTCATCTCGTCCGCCATCTTCTCCGCGACCATCACCGTCGTGAAGTGCGTGTTGGCACGCACGACGGTCGGCATGATCGAAGCGTCGACGACGCGCAGCCCGGTGCAGCCGATCACGCGGCACTCCGGGTCCACCACCGAGCGCGGATCGTCGACGGCCCCCATGCGGCACGTCCCGCTGGCATGCTGGGCGTCGGAGCATTCGGCAAACATCCAGTCGTCCAGCGCCTCGGGCTCGAAAGGCTCCTCGATCGAGCGTCCCGTCGTGCCGTACTCGACGCGCGTCGATATCGCCTTGAAGGCAGGCTGCAGGCAGAGGTCCCGCATGCGGTGCACGCCGTCGCGCATGCGGACGAGATCGCTTTCGTCCGACAGCATGCGCTCGTCGACGCGCGGATCGATGGCTGGATCGCGCGTCGCGATGCGGACGGTGCCTTCGCTGAAGGCCTGGAAAGCCGAAACGGCGAGGCGCGCCCGCGCGGTGCCGCCATCTTCCTCCGGCCGCAGGTTGCCGGCGATCATGATCATGTCGTTGAGGCCGGCGCCCGCGAGCTTCGAGGCGTAGCGCAGGCAGCAATTGGTATGGCGATGCATCAGGGTGCTGACCCGTGCGTCGTCGCGCAGCTCGAGCATCAGGCCGAGGATCGGGTGATCGAGCAGATGCTTCCCGACCGGGCGGTCGGCCACCACCTCGATGCCAAGGTCGCCGAGCCAGTCGCGCGGGCCGATGCCGGAGCGTTGCAGGATCGCCGGCGAGTGAATGGCGCCCGCCGACAGGATGACCTCGCGGCGTGCCCGCACCTGCCGCGGCTCGCCGCCGACCGCGACGCGGACGCCGCTGACATGCGGGCGGTTGCCTTCGAACTGCAGCGTGTCGACGACCGCGTCGCCGACGATCGTGAGGTTGGAGCGGCCGCGCGCGGGCTCCAGATAGCCGTCGTTGGTCGAGATGCGCAGGCCCTGCCGGCTGTTGATCGCGTAGGGAGAGATGCCGGTACCTTGCGGCGCATTGTGGTCGTCGCACCACGGATAGCCGAGGCCGAGGGCGGCCTCCCTCAGGGCACGGTCGACGGACCCCCACTGGTCGACGGGCGCGCGATAGACCGGAAGCGGACCCTCCTTGCCGTGATAGGGCGCATCGCCGAAGTCGACGTCGGTTTCGAGCTTGCGGAAATAGGGCAGGCAGGCTTCCCAGCCCCAGCCCGCGGCCCCCACGGACGCCCAGTCCTCGAAGTCCTCGGGAATGCCGCGGATGGCGATCTGTCCGTTGATGGTCGAGCTGCCGCCGATCGCCCGGCCACGCCACAGCAGCTTGGGTTCCTGGCGCTCGGTGCGCCGTGCCAGCAGCTTCGGGTAGCGGTAATTGTCGTCGCCGATGGCCCGCAGCGGATTGGGAATGCGCAGATGGTGCGGCGTCTCGCTGGTGCGGAAATCGCGGCCGGCTTCGAGCAGCAGGACGCGAATTGCCGGATCTTCGCTCAGCCGCGCCGCGAGGGTCGCGCCGGCCGAGCCACCACCGATGATGATGTAGTCGTAATCGTCGTCCATGATGGGGCACTGCTTTCGAAGGGCTGGCACGCTTCTTGGTAGAATGCCATCGCCGGTTCGGAAAGCCGCACGCAAAAGGAGCGCCGCATGGTCGCAAACGTCCTGGAGATCAATCCCGAGCGTCTGTGGGACAGTCTCGAACGATCGGCGGAGATCGGCCGCTTTCGCGACGTCGGCCTGCGCCGCCTCGCTCTGTCGGCCGAGGACAAGCAGATGCGCGACCTGTTCGTGGAATGGGCGAAGACGGCGGGCTGCACCGTCGAGATCGATCGGCTCGGCAACATCTTTGCGCGCCGCCCCGGCACCGATCCGTCGCTGCCGCCGGTCGCGATCGGGAGCCATCTCGACACGCAGATCTGCGGTGGACGGTATGACGGCATCCTGGGCGTGCTGTGCGGGCTGGAAGTGGTGCGGACGCTGAACGACCGCGGCCTGCAGACCAGGCGCGGCATCGAGGTCATCTGCTGGACCAATGAAGAAGGCGCGCGCTTCAACCCGCCGATGATGGGCTCGATGGCCTTCGCCAAGGTGCTGACCCTGGAGAGTGTGCTGGCCACCACCGACGATGCCGGCATCACGGTCGAGCAGGCGCTCGACGAAATCGGCTATGCCGGGTCCGCCCCGGTGGGTCGCGAATTCGATGCCTATCTGGAACTCCACATCGAGCAGGCGCCGGTGCTGGACCGCGAGGGCTGCGACATCGGCATCGTGGTGGGCGGCTACAAAACCCAGGCGCTCAGGCTCACGATCAACGGCGATACCGGCCACGCCGGCGGCACGCCGATGGCGATGCGGCGCAACGCGCTGGTCGGCGCCGGCTATGTCATCGCCGCGGTCAACGACATCGGCCTCGCCTATGCCGCCGACGAGGGCCGCACCACGACGACGCGGATCGAAAGCTTTCCCAACCTGGCCGGCACCTATGCCGAGCAGGTCAAGCTCACCATCGACTTCCGCCACATCGATGGCGACCGCTTCAAGGCAATGCGCGCCGACGTCGATGCCGCAATCGCCGCGTCGGCGAAGAAGGCCAATGTCGGGATCGAGGTCGCCGAAGGCTGGAGCTGGGGCAGCGAGCTGTTCGCGCCCGAATGCATCGATCTCCTGAAGACGACGGCCGACGAACTCGGCCTGCCCTATCGGGAGATGAGGAGCCAGGCCGGCCATGACGCCTATGCGGTGGCGACGATGGCGCCGACGGCGATGATCTTCACGCCCTGCTTCGAAGGCATCAGCCACAACGTGCACGAGGCGATCGAGCTCACCCGCTCGATTCCCGGCGCCAACCTCCTGCTGAACGCCGCCGTCACCCGGGCGAACCGCTAGGAGCGGCGGGCGCTCAGCCCTGGGCGGGCGTGAACCGGGCAACGAGCTTGTGCGAATCGCCGGGATAGGTGAGGCGAACGTGGGTGATGGGCAGAGCGGCCCGCCAGGTCCGGCGTTCGACGATCAGGCAGGCCGTGTGCGACGGCACCGACAGGGCCGCGGCCACGGCCCTCGGAGCGTTGCTGGCGCTGATCCTGTGTTCCGCCGCGGTCCACGGCACGCTGTCCAGCAGCCACCGGCCGGGCGCCACATCGCGGAAGTCTTCCTCGGCCGCCTGCGGCACGGCCTCCAGGTTGATCAGCCGCTCTTCCAGGCAGAAGACTTTTGAGCCGGCGAAATGCCGGGCGACCAGCTCGATCACCCGACCGGCCGACCGGGTCTCCAGACGGGCGCGATCCAGCGCCGTGCTTCGCCGGGTGGCGCGGGAGACCAGTTCGAAGCGATAGGGCCGGCCGAGCGCCAGAACCTCGGCCTTGATGTCGTGGATCTCGAGAACCGCCGCCTGCGATTGCGGCCGCGTGACGAAGGTGCCGGCCTTGCGGCGGCGCTCGACCAGGCCGGCGCGGGCGAGCTTGGCCAGCACGTTGCTCACCGTCATGCGCGAACAGTCGTACGACGCCGCGAGCTCGTGCTCGGTGGCGATACGCGCGCCTGGCGCCAGCTTGCCCGACAGGATCTTGCCCTGCAGGTCGCCGAGGATCTTCTGATGGAGGGACACCGGCACCGCGGTCACGATCCTTGCAGCACCCTGTGCAGCGCCTGCCGGTAGCGTCGGCCGATCACCTCGCGATGGATGTGCCGGCCGCCGGTCACGAGCTTGGCGCCGGCCCGCCAGACGCAGTCCACGGCCTGGCGGCCGCCGGCGAAGATCCAGCCATCGAGCCATTGGTCGTGACGGCGATGCGCGAGGGCATTGCCGTCGGCCTTCAGGCTGACGAGGTCCGCCGACTGTCCGACGGCCAGCGTCGACGGCGCGCCGAGCGCCTGTGCGCCGCCGGCAAGGGTCGCGTCGATCAGGCTGCGTCCCACCGAGGGCGTCGAAGCCCGCGCCAGAGCGTTGCGCGTGCGCAGAGCGAGGCGCTGTCCGTACTCGAGCAGGCGAAGCTCCTCGGCGGCATCGATCAGGACGTTGGAGTCCGAACCGATACCGAACCGGCCGCCGCGATCCGCGAAGACCTGCGCCGCAAAGAGGCCGTCGCCGAGATTGGCTTCGGTGATTGGACAGAGGCCCACGATTGCCCCTCGTGCCACGATGCCGTCGATCTCGGCTTCGGTGACGTGCGTCGCATGGACCAGGCACCAGCGTTCGTCGACCGGCAGGCGCTCGAGCAGGAATTCGACCGGCCGCCTGCCGGACCAGGCGAGGCAATCCTCGACCTCTTTCGTCTGCTCGGCGACATGGATGTGGACGGGGCCGCCGGCGGCCAGCGGCAGGATTTCCGCGATCTCCGCCGGCGTGGCGGCGCGCAGACTGTGCGGTGCGATGCCGACCAACGCACCGGGCAAGGAAGAGACGGCCTTGCGGCTGGCCTCGACCAGCCTGCCGTAGCGCCCGATGTCGTTGACGAAGCGCCGCTGGCCGGGGGCCGCCGGCAGGCCACCGAAACCGGCGTGGAGATAGAAGACGGGGAGGAGCGTCAGCGCGATGCCGGTCTCGCCGGCGGCAGCGGCAATGCGCGTCGCCAGTTCGGCTATATCGGCGTACGGCGCCCCGCTGGCATCGTGATGCACGTAATGGAATTCGCCGACGCGCGTAAAACCGCTTTCGAGCATCTCGAGGAAGGCCTGTGCCGCGATCGCCTCGACCTCGTCGGGGCCCATATGGTCGACGAAGCGGTACATCGCCTCGCGCCAGGTCCAGAAGCTGTCGGCCGTGGCGCCGCGCCGCTCGGCGAGGCCCGCCATGCCGCGCTGGAAGGCGTGGCTGTGCAGGTTGGGCAGGCCCGGCAACCCGATCTCGTGAAGTTCGTCCCCGGCCGTAGCCGGAGTGTCTTTAAGCACTGCTTCAATCCGGCCATCCGCCACGACGAGGCGAACGCTGTCGGCCCAGCCGTCGGGCAGGAGCAGGGAGCGGAACCACAGGTCGGTTCTGGACATGTTATTATGTATAGTCATAATAAGGGCCACATGCAATGTGACCGCCTCTGGAAGAATGCGCGCCTCGCGACCCTGGCCGGCGACGGGCTGGGCCCGGTCGAGGATGGGCTTGTGGCCGCGCGCGACGGCCGCATCGTCTTTGCCGGCGCAGCGGCAGACGCGCCGTCGCTCGATGCGCGCGAGACCATCGATTGCGCCGGCCGCTGGATCACACCGGGCCTGGTCGATTGCCACACCCATATCGTCTACGGCGGCAACCGCGCGCACGAGTTCGAGCTGCGTCTGGCCGGAGCCAGCTACGAGGAGATCGCGCGCGCCGGCGGCGGCATCGTGTCGACCATGCGGGCGACCCGTGCGGCGACGGAGGAGGCGCTGGTCGCCGGCGCCCTGCCGCGGGTCGATGCGCTGATTGCCGAGGGCGTCACGACGATGGAGATCAAGTCGGGCTACGGGCTCGACCTCGCCACCGAACTGAAGTCGCTGCGGGCCGCGCGGCGCATCGCCGAGGTCCGGCCGCTGTCGGTGAGGACGACGTTCCTCGGCGCGCATGCGCTGCCGCCGGAAGCGAACGGCGACAAGGATGCCTACATCGCCACGGTCTGCGACGAGATGCTGCCGGCCGTTGCCCAGGCGGGGCTGGCCGACGCGGTGGACGGCTTCTGCGAGGGCATCGCCTTCACGCCGGAACAGATCGGGCGCGTGTTCGAGGCAGCCAAGGCCGAAGGCCTGCGCGTAAAACTGCATGCCGAGCAGCTCTCCAACCTGCACGGCGCCAGCCTGGCGGCCCGTTTCGGCGCGCTTTCGGCCGATCACCTGGAGCATGTCGACGAACCGGGCGTAAGGGCGCTCGCGGCGGCCGGCACCGTCGCCGTCCTGCTGCCGGGCGCGTTCTATTTCGTGCGCGAGACGCACAAGCCGCCGGTCGAGCTGCTGCGCCGGCACGGCGTCAGGATCGCTCTCGCCTCCGACAGCAATCCCGGTACGTCGCCGCTCACCTCGCTGCTGCTGGCGATGAACATGGGTGCGACGCTGTTCCGGCTCACGGTCGACGAGTGCCTCGCGGGCGTCACGCGCGAGGCGGCGCGGGCGCTGGGCTGCCTCGACAGCGTCGGCACGCTGGAAGCCGGCAAATGGTGCGATCTCGCTATCTGGGACATCGAGCGCCCGGCCGAACTCGTCTACCGCATGGGGTTCAATCCGCTGCACGCGCGGGTCTGGAGGGGCAGATGACGCCGATCGTGATAACGCCCGGAGCCGTTCCGCTTTCGGGCTGGCGCGACATCTATCGCGGCGCCGCGGTGAGCCTCGATCCCACTGCCTACGTGGCTATCGAGACATCGGCGCGCGCCGTGGCGTCGATCCTCGCCAGGGGGCAGCCCGTCTATGGCATCAACACCGGCTTCGGAAAGCTGGCGAGCGTGCGGATCGAAGCCGCCGACCTGCAAACCCTTCAGCGCAACATCGTGCTCAGCCACGCCGCCGGTGTCGGTGCGCCGGTGCCCGTGCCCGTCGTGCGGCTGATGATGGCGTTGAAGCTCGGCAGCCTGTCGCAGGGCGCGTCCGGCGTGCAGCCCGCCACGGTGCGGCTTCTGGAGACGCTGCTCGCGGAGGGCCTGATCCCCGTCGTGCCCTGCCAGGGCTCGGTCGGCGCCTCGGGCGATCTTGCGCCGCTCGCGCACATGAGCGCGGCGATGATCGGCGTCGGCTCTTTCCTGGTCGGGGGCGAGGTCGTGCCCGCCGCCAAGGCGCTGGGCGATGCCGGGCTTAAGCCGCTGGTGCTGGGCGCCAAGGAAGGCCTCGCCCTGCTGAACGGCACGCAGTTCTCGACCGCCTATGCACTGGCCGGGCTGTTCGAGGCGGAGAACCTTCATGGCGCGGCGCTGGTCACCGGGGCGCTCTCGACCGACGCCGCGCGCGGCTCGGACGCGCCGTTCGATCCGCGCATCCACCAGTTGCGCCGCCACGCAGGCCAGATCGCGGCCGCGGAAGCGCTGCGTCGCCTGATGACGGGCTCGGCCATCCGCGCCTCGCACCTGGTGGGCGACGAGCGCGTGCAGGATCCCTATTGCCTGCGCTGCCAGCCGCAGGTCATGGGCGCCGTGCTCGACATCCTGCGGCAGGCGGCGACGACGCTGGCGACCGAAGCCAACGGCGTCACCGACAATCCGCTGATCTTCACCGATCCGGACGAGGCTCTGTCGGGCGGCAACTTCCACGCCGAGCCGGTGGCGTTTGCCGCCGACATCATCGCGCTGGCGCTGTGCGAGATCGGCTCCCTGGCCGAGCGCCGCATCGCCATGCTGGTCGATCCGGCCCTGTCGGGCCTGCCGGCCTTCCTGACGCCGCGGCCGGGCCTCAACTCGGGCTTCATGATCCCGCAGGTCACGGCGGCGGCGCTGGTGTCCGAAAACAAGCAGCGCGCCTATCCCGCCAGCGTCGATTCGATCCCGACCTCGGCCAACCAGGAAGACCATGTCTCGATGGCGGCGCACGGCGCGCGGCGGCTGCTCGAGATGGCGGCCAATGTTTCGTCGGTGATCGGCATCGAGCTTCTTGCGGCGGCGCAGGGCTGCGACTTCCATCGGCCGCTGGCGTCCAGCCCGCCGCTCGAGGCGGTGCGCACGCGGTTGCGCCGCGAGGTGCCGCATCTCGAAGACGACCGCCATTTCCATCCCGACATCGAGACGGCCACCGCGCTCGTGGCCGACGGCACGATCGTCGCAACCGTCGGCGCCGGCTTCCTGCCCGCACTTGAGGAGAAACCATGAACCGCATCGACAATGCCCGCACTATCCGGGCGCCGCACGGCACGGAGCTCTCCGCGAAGAGCTGGCTGACCGAAGCGCCGCTGCGCATGCTGATGAACAATGTCGATCCCGACGTTGCCGAGAAGCCGGGCGAACTCGTGGTCTATGGCGGCATCGGCCGCGCCGCGCGCGACTGGGAGAGCTTCGACCGCATCGTGGCGTCGTTGCGCAAGCTCGAGGCCGACGAAACCCTGCTGGTGCAGTCGGGCAAGCCGGTGGGCGTGTTCCGCACCCATGCCGATGCGCCGCGCGTGCTGATCGCCAACTCCAACCTCGTGCCGCGCTGGGCGACCTGGGAGCATTTCAACGAGCTCGATCGCAAGGGCCTCATGATGTACGGCCAGATGACGGCCGGCTCGTGGATCTACATCGGCAGCCAGGGCATCGTGCAGGGCACCTACGAGACCTTCGTGGAGATGGCGCGCCAGCATTACGGCGGCAGCCTCGCCGGCCGCTGGATCCTGACGGCGGGCCTCGGCGGCATGGGTGGCGCACAGACCCTGGCTGCGACGATGGCCGGCGCTTCGTGCCTCGCCGTCGAATGCCGGCCGAGCAGCATCGAAATGCGCCTGCGCACTGGCTATCTCGATGTCCAGGCGAAGGATCTCGACGACGGGCTGCAGATCATCGCCAAGGCGGTGGCGGAGAAGAAGGCTGTCTCGGTCGGCCTGCTTGGCAACGCTGCCGATATCCTTCCCGAACTGCTGCGCCGCGGCGTGCGGCCCGACTGCGTGACCGACCAGACCTCGGCGCACGACCCGGTCAACGGCTACCTGCCGAAGGGCTGGACCTTGGCCGACTGGGAGGACAAGCGCGCCACCGATCCCGCGGGCGTCGCCAAGGCTGCGAAGCAGTCGATGGCAGGCCACGTCCGCGCCATGCTCGAATTCCACAAGCTCGGCGTGCCCACGGTCGACTATGGCAACAACATCCGCCAGATGGCGCTGGAGGAGGGCGTTGCCGACGCGTTCAGCTTCCCTGGCTTCGTGCCGGCCTATATCCGTCCGCTGTTCTGCCGCGGCATCGGGCCGTTCCGCTGGGCCGCGCTGTCAGGCGATCCCGAGGACATCTACCGCACCGATGCCAAGGTGAAGGAGCTGCTGCCGGACAACAAGCATCTCCACAACTGGCTCGACATGGCCCGGACGCGCATCAAGTTCCAGGGACTGC
>JABMNB010000098.1 GCA_013205335.1 Rhodospirillales bacterium | reverse complement strand
GGGCAAAGGGGAAGAACTGGCTGTTCTTCGGCGATCAGAAGCGCACGACGGAGTTTCTCCACGAGGATCAGATCATCGACTGGCACCGTCGCGACTTGCTGGCGCGACTCGATCTCGCTTTCTCGCGCGACCAGCCCGAGAAGATCTATGTCCAGGCCCGCATGCGCGAGAACGCGGCCGAGCTCCGGGCCTGGGTGGAACAGGGCGCGCACTTCTATGTCTGCGGCGACGCCAAGCGCATGGCAAAGGACGTCGGGACCGCTTTTATGGACATTGCGATGGGAGGGGGCGGCAAGAGTGCCACCGCGGCGAAAGCCTGGCTGGACAGCCTCGCCAAGGCAGGCCGATACCAGCGCGATGTCTACTGAAGGCCTTCCGTCTCCCGTCGATCCATCCGACCTCATCCTGAGAGTCTGAGTCGAAATGAAAGCAGCTAAAACAACAGGCTGTGAACGGGCCCGATAACCTCACCCTGAGCGGCCGTCGATGAAGATCGTTGTCGTCGATCCGCGCCGCACCGAGACCTGCGACATCGCCGACCTCCATCTCGGGACAGCCGGAACTGAAACATACGCCTGTCGAAACTCGTCGGCTCGATATGCATTGGCATGGCACGATTCTCGCTCGACGCCCGATCATGCTGCCGGATATCTCCTGTTGGGCGAGGATCAGAGGCGACGGCTATCACGCCTACATGGTTGCGGGCGACCAGCCCTTCGCACCTGCACAACGAGCCTTGTCGGCGGCCGTGCGCATGACCAACCCCGGTCCGTGGCTCACGTGTGAGAACGGTGTC
Source organism: Rhodospirillales bacterium (assembly GCA_013205335.1). Classification (GTDB taxonomy): domain Bacteria; phylum Pseudomonadota; class Alphaproteobacteria; order Reyranellales; family Reyranellaceae; genus Reyranella. Next base: position 9,605 of record JABMNB010000098.1, on the reverse strand, counting down.
GGCGCCGTCGTCAGCGACGGCCGGGTCGAGGCCGTGATGAGTCTGGGGCCGACTTGCGATGCCGAGGCGCGCGACCGCCTCGCGCCGTACATGGCTCTCGATCGGCTCTCGATGGCACAGCATGACCAGTTGTTGCGCGGCGGCGCAGAAGTGCATCGCGGCGGCGAGATCCGTGCCTGCTTCGGCGTATCGCGCGGGGCCGTCGAGGCGGCCATCGCCCAGGGCGCGACGTCACTGGCAGCGGTCGGCGCGACGACCCGTGCCGGCACCAACTGCGGCTCCTGCTGCCCAGAGATCGGCGCGTTGCTGCGTGCCGCACGCCTCAGGAAGGCCATGTGATGCAGGCCTTCCCGGTTTTTCTGTCGTTACAGGGCCGCCGCGCGCTGATCGTCGGCGGGGGCGATGCGGCGGCCCGAAAGGCCGAGCTTCTGCTCAAGGCCGGCGCGCAGGTCTCGCTCGTCGCCAGCACGGTGGGGGGCGAGATCGCGCAACTCATCGCCGAGGGCCATATATCCTGGGCCGGCTGCACCTTCGACGACAGCGAGCTGGACGGCATGTCGCTGGTCATCGTGGCGATCGAAGACGAGCCGGAACAGGCGCGGGTCTCGGACGCCGCGCAGAAGCGATGTCTCCCGGTGAACGTCGTCGACCGGCCCGCACTCTCGAGTTTCATCATGCCGGCGATCATCGACCGCGCGCCGATCACCATCGCCATCTCGACGGCCGGAACGGCGCCAGTGCTGGCCCAACGCATCCGCGCCGAGATCGAGCGCACCCTGCCCGCGGCACTGGGCCGGCTGGCGCGCTTTGCCGATGTCTTTCGCGAGCAGGTGCGCCGCACCCTGGTCGGGCCGCGTGCGCGCCGCCGCTTCTGGGATCGCGTCTTCGAAGGCCGGGTCGGCGAACTCGCCCTGGCCGGCGACGAGATCAGCGCACGCCGCGAACTGATCCGGTTGCTGGACGGCTTTCGCAACGAGACGCCATCGGCCGGCATGGTCCATCTCGTCGGCGCCGGGCCGGGCGATCCCGATCTGCTCACCCTGAAGGCGCACCGTCTGCTGCAGCGTGCCGACGTCGTGGTCTGCGATCGGCTGGTTCCGGACGAGATCCTGTCGATGGCGCGCCGCGATGCCGAACGCGTCTACGTCGGCGAGCGGCGAGCGAACCATTGCGTGCCGCAGAAGGAGATCAACGAACGGATGGTGGCGCTGGCCCGCGCCGGCAAGAGCGTCGTGCGGCTGAAGGGTGGCGACCCGTTCGTGTTCGGCCGCGGCGGCGAGGAAGTCGAGGTGCTGGTGAAGGCGGGTGTGGCCGTCGAGGTGGTGCCGGGCGTGACCGCGGCCCTCGGGTGTGCCTCGAGTGCGGGCATTCCGCTGACCCATCGCGACCATGCCCAGGCCTGCGTGCTCGTCACCGGCCATCTCGAGGACGGCAAGCTCGATCTCGACTGGAAAATGCTTTCCCGGCCGCGCCAGACTGTCGTCATCTATATGGAGCTGGACGCGCTGCCGCAGATCGCGTCGCAACTCGTCGCGCACGGGCTGCCGGCCTCGACGCCCGTGGCCCTGATCGAAAATGGTACGACCGAGCGGGAGCGCCGCGTCGTCGGCACGCTGGCGACCATCGAACAGCAGGCTCGACGGACATTTCTGAGCGGGCCGACGCTGTGCATGGTGGGTGAAGTCGTCGGCTTGGCCCTCAGTCGGGACCGGGAATTAAACTTTGAGTCGAGAATGGGTCTCTGATATGGGTGTTGTGACAAAAATACAACAACACCGGGGCGCGGATGCGTAGTTTTGTACTGAGCCTGGCGGCACTGTTGGCATTTGCCGGCACGGGCTTCGCCCAGACCAATACGGGCGGTTCAACCGCTTCCAAAGTGAAGACCGCCGCTACTACCGAGAAGACCTCGACCTCGACCACGAAGAAGACGACCGCCGCGCCGACCAAGTCCGCGAACGTCAACAGGGCTGCCGCACAACAGAAAAAGGCGCCCACCGCCACCCCGCAACAGCTCCGCGCCACCCGCTACGGCGGATTCGCGCCCGCCGCGATGGCCGCGCCGCTCCCGGCGCCCGATCTCGACCTGGCGAGCCCGCGCAGTATCAGCCTGGTCAATTTCAACACCAAGGAAGAGATGACGGTCACCTACTGGTCGAACGGCGCCTACCATCGGAGCGCCCTTGACCAGCTCAACCGGTTCCTGCGCGACAGCCGCGACAGTGGCACGACCGAGATGGACCCGTTGCTGTTCGACGTGCTGTGGCACACCGCCCGCATCGCCGGCTACGGCGGCCAGATCGAGGTCCTGTCGGCCTTTCGCTCGCCCGAGAGCAACGCCTGGCTGGCCAGCGTCAGCCGTGGCGTGGCGCGCGACAGCCAGCACATCAACGGCAACGCCATGGACATCCGTTTTCCGGGCGTTCCGGTGTTCCGAATCCGTCAGGCCGCCCGCGCGCTCGACATGGGCGGCGTCGGCTTCTACCCGCGCTCCGGCTTCGTTCATATCGACACGGGTCCAGTTCGCTACTGGTAAAAGCATGAGTCGCATCGAAATCGTCGAGGGCGACATCACGCGCCTCGACGTCGATGCCATCGTCAACGCCGCCAAGGAGAGCCTGCTGGGCGGCGGAGGTGTCGATGGCGCCATCCATCGCGCCGCCGGGCCCGAACTCCTCGCCGAATGCCGTACGCTCGGCGGCTGTCCGACCGGCGAAGCAAGAATCACCAATGGCTATCGCCTCAAGGCACGGCACGTCATCCATACGGTCGGGCCGGTCTGGCGCGACGGCAGGCAGGGCGAACCCGAGCTGCTGGCGCGCTGCTACCGCAACTCGCTGGCGCTCTCGATCGTGCAAGGCCTGCAAAGCATTGCCTTTCCGGCGATATCGACGGGCATCTACGGCTATCCGAAGCAAGCCGCCGCCGAGATCGCCGTCCAGGAGGTCCGCATGATCGGCATGCCCGAGCGCGTGATCTTCTGCTGCTTCGACACCACGACCGCCGACCTCTATCGCGAGATCGTGGGCGCATAGACGGTCGGGACGATGGCGATAGAGACGCGATGTTTATTCCCGTCGTCCCGAGCGTAGCGAAGCGAAGTCGAGGGACCTCTTTTAGCCGTCGATCTCGCCCGACAGATCTCTCCAGTCCGGATTGGAACGGTTGATCAATGCGATCTTCTTGCTGCGATTCCAGTTCTTGAGCTGCTTCTCCCGAGCAATGGCATCAGGGGCTGTTTCGTGTGGTTCCACGAAAATGAGCCGGTCGATCTTTTACTTGGCCGTATGGGTCACGCGGCCGAGCCGATGCTCCTCGAGACGTCTTGGCAGGTTGGTCGTGACGCCAATGTACAGCGCCCGCCCGGTGGCACTCGCCAGTATGTAGACCACAGGCTGCCGCATAAAAGGTCCCTCGACTTCGCTTCGCTCCGCTCGGGACGACGGGAAATGGTATCGAGTCTTTGTCTTCGTCGTCCCGACCGGAACGCGCTGCGCGTAGTGGAGGGACCACTTTTACTGCCCGTATCTGTTGGCGTTCCTCAGGTACTCGAGCTCTTCCGGCGTGCTGATGCGGCCCAGCACCTCGTTGCGGTGGGGGAAGCGGCCGAAGCGGGCGACGACGTCGCGGTGGTCGGCGGCGGACTTCACATTGTTCTCGCCGCCAATCGTGTCGAACAGGGTGCAGGCAAGCTGCTGATCGGCGAGCTGCTCGCTGTGGCCGAACGGCATGTAGAAGAACAGCCGGATATCGACGGTGAACACCGACGGATAGAAATGCGCCAGCGCGTAACGCGCGACCTCGATGGCCCTGGCGTCGCCGGCAAAGGCCCGTGCCGTCTTGCGAAAGCAGTTTCGCGGGAACTGGTCGCACAGCAGGATCAGCGCCAGCGCGCCCTCGGGCGACGCCTTCCAGGAGTCGAGTTCGCCGGCGATCGCCCGCTCGATCGCCGGGCCGAATCGTCCGATGGTCTCGGCATCGAATTCCGGGGTGCTCTTCCACCAGATCTCGCGCGGCTTGCCGTGGTCCGGATGGCCGAGCGGCAGGAACCAGAAGTCGATGATGTCGCGGATGGACGGGGCGTCTTTCATGCGGCTTAGTTAGGCAGGGGACGCAGAACCCGTCGAGAGAGGAAACCGTGGGTAAGGTCAAAAACGTCTTGTTCATCATGTGCGACCAGCTGCGCGCGGATCATCTCTCCTGCGCCGGCCATCCGCATTTGAAGACGCCGGCGATCGATGCGCTGGCGGCCCGCGGCATGCGCTTTCCGCGCGCCTATGTGCAGTCCGGCGTCTGCGGTCCCAGCCGCATGAGCTTCTATACCGGCCGCTACATGTCGAGCCACGGCGCCACCTGGAACCGCGTACCCTTGTCCTTGCGCGAGAAGACCCTCGGCGAGTTCCTGTCGGCTGCGGGAATCCGGGTGGCGCTGGCCGGCAAGACCCACGTGCTGCCCGACCTCGAGGCGCTGGAGCGGTTCGGCATCGAGGGCGGTTCGGCCCTGGAAGCGTTGATGCGCGCCGGCCGCTTCGAGGAGCTCGACCGTTACGACGGCCACTCGCCGCCCGGCGCGGAGAGCGGCTATGCCGACTATCTGCGGCGTCACGGCTACGTCTCCGACGATCCGTGGAGCGACTTCGTGATCGCAGCCGATGGGCCGGGCGGCGAGAAGGCTTCGGGCTGGCACATGCGCAACGTCCACCTGCCGGCACGCGTGAAGGAGGAGCATTCCGAGACCGCCTACATGACGCGCGAGGCGATGCGCTTCATCGACGAGATGGGCGACAAGCCGTGGTGCCTGCATCTCAGCTACGTGAAGCCGCATTGGCCCTACATGGCGCCGGCGCCCTATCACGACATGTACGGTGCCGCCGACATGCTGCCGCTGAACCGCGACGAGCAGGAGAGGGGCAACGAGCATCCCGTGCTCGCGGCCTATCGCGAGATGGAGGAGTCGGTTTCCTTCAGCCGGCCCGAGGCGCCGGGCATCGTGCGGCCGGCCTATATGGGCCTCATCCGCCAGCTCGACGACTGGCTCGGCCGCCTGTTCGCGCATATGGAACGTGCCGGCCGTCTCGACGACACGCTGATCATCTTCACGGCCGACCATGGCGATTTCCTGGGCGATCACTGGCTGGGCGAAAAGGAAATGTTCTACGAGGAGGCGCAGCGCGTGCCCTTCATCGTGGTCGATCCCGATCCCGAGGCCGACCTGACGCGCGGCACGGTCGACGAGCGCTTCGTCGAGGCGATCGATGTCGTGCCGACCATCCTCGAGACGCTGGGCCTGCCGCCGCAGGACCATCTCCTGGAGGGGCGCTCGCTGCTGCCGCTGCTGCGCAGGATCCATCTCGACACCTGGCGCGACGCGGTGTTCTCCGAGCTCGACTATTCCTTCCGCGAGGCGCGCACGATCCTCGGCCGCAAGCCCGGCGAATGCCGCGCCATCATGGTCCGCACCGACCGCTGGAAATACGTCTGGTGGCAAGGCTATCGGCCGATGCTGTTCGATCTCGCCAACGACCCGAAGGAGCGCCGCGATCTCGGCGCCGACCTGACCTACGCACCGGTCTTCCGCGAGATGGAGGACCGGCTGAACGCGTGGTCGAAGGCGCGCAAGACCCGCGTCACCGTCGACGACGCCTACGTCGCGGCGCGCACCGCCAAGCATCGCCAGCACGGCATCTTCTTCGGACAATGGTGACATGAGCACGAATCCCTACATCCTCCACGGCTTCGGCCCCTCGCCCTATTCGGTGAAGATGCGCGCCCTCCTGCGCTATCGCCGGCTGCCCTTCGTGTGGAAGGCCGTGGGCTCGCCGCGCGACGTCGCGGTCGCGGCGGGCCTGCCGCCCGTGATCCCGGCGCTGACGTTCCCCGACGGCACGGTGATGAACGATTCGACGCCGCTAGCCTACGCGCTGGAGCGCGCCCATCCCGGCCAGCGCTCGATCGTGCCCGACGATCCGGCGCACGCCTACCTCAGCGACCTGCTGGAGGATTTCGGCGACGAGTGGGTCACCAAGATGATGTTCCACTATCGCTGGTTCTATGCGCCCGACCGCGCATTCGCCCAGGACTGGGTGATCACCTCGCGCGATCCGCAGATGCCGGAGGCCGAGCGGCGCGTGGCGATGCAGGCCTTCAACGACCGCCAGGTCGGCCGCATGGCGATGGTCGGCTGCACCGACGCAAATCGGCCGGTCATCGAGGACAGTTACCGCGTCATCCTCGACACGCTCGCTGCCCACGTCTCCAAGCTGGAGTTCCTGTTCGGCTCGCGCCCGTCGCTGGCCGATTTCGGCCTGTTCGGCCAGCTGCAGATCCTGTCGGTCGATCCGACGCCGATGATGGAGATGCGGACGCGGGCGCCCGACGTCTATTGCTGGCTGCTGCGTCTCGACGATGCGTCGGGCGTGGAGGGCGAATGGCTCGCGGCCGATGCGCCGTTGCCGGACGGTGTGACCGCGCTGCTCAAGCATTGCGGCGAAACCTACCTGCCGTTCCTGACCGCCAACCGCGCGGCTCTCGAAGCCGGCGCAACGACGGTCGATCTCGACATACTGGGCCGGCCGTGGCGCCAGGCGCCGTTCCGCTACCAGGCGAAGTGCTACGACGCGCTGCGCAAGAAACTCGCCGCCCTGCCGGCCGACGTGCGGCACCGGCTCGATCCCGTGCTCGAAGCAACCGGCTGCCTGCGCTGGCTCGAATAGCTTCCCCTTCAGAACTCCACCGGATCGCGGAAGTGCGCGGCGAAGATGCGGTCGCGATGCTCGACCAGGATCGGGTCGAGCGCGGCCACGACCTGCGGGTCGCTGGCGGTGAGGGCCGGCCGTGACGATTCTCTGATGGGACACTGCGCCGCCGGCAGCGGCAGCATCATGTTCATGATCGACGTCCAGTAGATGTCGACGCAGCTCAACGCGTCGCCCACGAAGTAGGGTACGCCGCGTGCCTGCTGCGCGCGAAGCTGCACGGTGAGCCCGCGCAAGGCCGCGGCGATGCGGCTGCCCGCCGCCGCGGCGTCGTCGGCGTCGAAGCCGTATTTGTCGATCAGCGGCGCCATGCGCGCCGCCGCGCCGGCCTGGGCCGCCATCGAAAACATCTGGAGACGACGGTTCCAGGCGATGCCGCCTTCGCCGAGGATTTCGTGGCCGAGGCCGATCGCCAGTGCGCGTTGCAGCGGGTCGGCGGGGAGAAGGGCAGGGGTTGGCGCGAGGCGCTCGGCCAGCAGCAGGATGTCGAGCCAACGGTTGAGCGGCGGTCCGTCGCGCCAGGCGAGGACGGGTCCACTGTTCTGACCCGACCAGGCGACGATCTCCGCGTTGGCGCCGCCGATATCGAGCGGGGCGGCGACGTAGTCGAGCTGCTTGATCTCGAGGATCGTCTTGGCGGCCTGACTCCACGGGCTCGGCACGCCGCGCACCAGTACGAGCCGCAGTCCGTCGTGTGCGATGACCTGCGCCGGGGTCCTGTAGATCAACATGGCGTTTCCTCGCGATCGGCGATGCAGCTTTGTGGTTGGGAGAAGGCAGCGTAGACGATCATTTCGAGGGCCCGAGATGAGAATTTCTCACGCCCTCATTCACGGTTGTTTGAATGAAACTCCATTCACGCGCACACGCTGGGCGCGTAAGCCGTTCAGTCCCCGGAACCGGAAAGCAAATGTCATCAACCCTCGTCCAAGACAGCGCCTTCGCACGCCTGCGCGTTCGGCTGGAGGAAGAAGAGCATAACGGCCTGGCTTTCGCCTTTCGCTTCCGGCTGATCGCGCTCGGTCTCGTTGCGGTCTGGCTGATGTTCGCTGCCGGGCCGGCGCGGGTCGGCATCGGCGTTGCGGCCTGCTTCACGATCATGGCGTCTGCCTGGCTCGTCTATGCACTGCGCAGTTCGCCCTACGCCCGGTCGATCCAGTTCGCCGTCACCGTGCTCGACGTGACGGTGATCACCGTCGGGACGATCGTGCCGATTCCGGGCGCGGCGGAGAACGGCCTGTGGCTCGAGCAGGTATTCGGCCGCCGCTCGCTGTTCCTCTATCTCGTCATCTATCTCACGGCGAGCGCGCTCAGCTACTCCGTGCGCACCGTGATCCTGACCGGCGCGGCCTCGCTGGTGGCGCTGGTGGGCAGCTTCGCCTGGACCGCGCTCGACCAGGCGCGCGCGTCCGGAATCGACCTCCTGGGCGCTGCGGAGATCTGGCCGACGGCGCGAGCCATCTTCGCGCGGCTGATCGGTCCCGGTTTCGTCACGCCCGAGGCTTTTCTCGTGCAACAGCTCGTCTTCATGACGCTGTGCACCGGCTTCATCGCCGTCGCGGTGTGGCGTGCCCGCGCCCATCTCGGACGTACGCTGATGGCCGAGGGCGAGCGCAACAACCTCGCGCGCTACTTCTCGCCGAACCTGGTCGATCGTCTGGCGGGCGGAAGCCACGATTTCGAGGCCGGCCGCGAGAGCAAGGCCACCGTCCTGTTCGTCGATGTCGTGGGCTTCACGCGCCTCATGGAGGGACAGCCGCCGCAGCAGACCATCGATTTTCTGCGCGTCTTCCATGAGCGCATGGCCGAGTGCATCTTCGCCCACGGCGGGACGCTCGACAAATTCATCGGCGACGGGGTCATGGCGACCTTCGGCACGCCCGATGCCCAGCCCGACGACGAGACGCGGGCGCTGCGCTGCGCGCTCGACATGGTGCGCTCGGTCGAGGCCTGGACTCGCGGACGGCGGTCGCGCGGCCTGCCGGCGGTGCGAATCGCCGTCGGCGTCCATGTCGGGCCGGTGCTGATGGGCGCCATCGGCAGCCGGAACCGACTCGAATACAGCGCCGTCGGCGACACGGTGAACGTGGCCAGCCGGCTCGAGCATCTGGCGCGGGCGCACGATGCGTCGATCGTCGCCAGCGCCGAGACGCTGGCCGCCGCCGTCAATTCGGGCAGTTTCGCCGTGGCCGACAGCAAACGCTTTCGACCCGTGGGTGCCGTCCAGGTGCCCGGCCGCGGCGAGCCGGTCGAGGTCTTCATCGTTCCGGCCTTCGAGGCGGGGGGCCGCTGAGCGACCTCGCGGCCCGCAGCGCGAGCCGGTAATGGCTGGTCGCGTGACGCCTGTTGGGTGGACTGTTAGCGTCCGCATCACAGACAAGAAGCGCCATCGGAGGAATCATGTTCGAGTTCAGGACCAGTCGCCGCGCCCTTTTGGCCGGCGCCGCCGCAACTCTTGCCGCGCCGGGCCTCGTGCGCGCCCAGGACGCCTATCCCAACAAGCAGATCAAGTTCATCGTGCCCTACACGCCGGCGGGGGCGACCGACAACATCTCGCGCATCGTCATGGCCAAGGCCTCGGAACTGCTGGGCCAGCAGGTGCTGATCGACAACCGCGCCGGTGGCGGCGGCACCATCGGCACCGACGCGCTCGCCAAGGCGGCGCCCGATGGCTACACGATCGGCCTGATCACGATCTCCATGTTCTGCATGGCACCGGCGCTCTACGCCAAACTGCCCTACGATCCGGTGAAGGATTTCTCGCCGATGGCCGGCATGTCGGTGTGGCCGAACATGCTGGTGGTCCATCCCAGCCTGCCGGTGAAGACCGTGCCGGAACTGATCGCTCTG
>JABMNB010000014.1 GCA_013205335.1 Rhodospirillales bacterium | reverse complement strand
CCTTGGTGATGTCGATCTTCATCGAACCGGCCAGCGCGTAGATCACCACCAGCATCGGCGAGGCGAGGTAGTTGGCGCGGGTCAGTGGATTGACGCGACCTTCGAAGTTGCGGTTGCCCGACAGCACCGAGCAGACCACCAGGTCGCCGTCGCCGATCGCCTTGGTGACCGGGTCGGGCAGCGGGCCGGAATTGCCGATGCAGCTCGTGCAGCCGTAACCGACGAGGTTGAAGCCGAGCTTGTTCAGGTCCTTCTGCAGGCCCGAGGCCTCGAAGTATTCGGTCACGACCTGCGAACCCGGCGCCAGCGAGGTCTTCACCCACGGCTTGACCTTGAGGCCGAGCTTCACCGCGTTGCGTGCGATCAGGCCGGCGCCCAGCATGACGTAGGGGTTCGAGGTGTTGGTGCAGGAGGTGATGGCCGCGATCACCACGTCGCCGTGGCCGAGGTCATAGTCGGTGCCCTCGCACTTGATGCGCGTGCCGTCGTCCTTGCGGTCGAACTCCTTCTCCATGTTCGCGACGAACTGCTGGGCGGCCTCGTCGAGCGGCACGCGATCCTGCGGGCGCTTCGGGCCGGCAAGGCTCGGCACGACATCGCCCAGGTCGAGCGACAGCGTGTCGGTGAAGACCGGCTCGGGCGACTTCTTGGACCGCCACAGGCCCTGCTTCTTGGCATAGGCCTCGACGAGCTTGGCGGCCGTGCCGCGGTTGGTGGTCTTGAGGAAGCCCAGCGTGATCTCGTCGACCGGGAAGAAGCCGCAGGTCGCGCCGTACTCCGGCGCCATGTTGGCGATGGTCGCGCGGTTGGCCAGCGGCAGGTCCTGGAGGCCGTCGCCGTAGAACTCGACGAACTTGTTCACCACGCCCTTCTTGCGCAGCATCTGGGTGACGGTGAGCACCAGATCGGTCGCGGTGGCGCCTTCCTTGAGCTTGCCCGTGAGCTTGAAGCCCACGACATCGGGAATGACCATCGGCTGCGGCTGGCCGAGCATGGCGGCCTCCGCCTCGATGCCGCCGACGCCCCAGCCCAGCACGGCCAGGCCGTTCACCATCGTGGTGTGCGAGTCGGTGCCGACCAGCGTGTCGGGATAGGCGATCGTCTCCTTGCCTTCCTTCTTGGTCCACACGACCTGGGCCAGGTACTCGAGGTTGACCTGGTGGCAGATGCCGGTACCCGGCGGGACGACGCGGAAGTTGTCGAACGCCATCGAACCCCAGCGCAGGAACTGGTAGCGCTCCAGGTTGCGCTCGTATTCCAGCTTCACATTGGATCCGAACGCGCTCGCATTGCCGAAATTGTCGACGATCACCGAGTGGTCGATCACGAGGTCGACCGGGACCAGCGGGTTGATCTTCTTGGCGTCTCCGCCCAGCTTGCCCATGGCATCGCGCATGGCGGCGAGATCGACCACCGCGGGGACGCCGGTGAAGTCCTGCATCAGCACGCGGGCGGGGCGGAAGTTGATTTCCTTGGCCGAGCGGCCGCCGTTCTGCAGCCATTCCGCAAACGCCGAGATATCGGCCTTCTTGACGGTCGTGCCGTCCTCGTGGCGCAGCAGGTTTTCCATCAGGATGCGAAGCGAGAAGGGCAGGCGTGAGAGGTCGCCGACCTCCTTCTCGACCGCCTTCAGGCTGAAATAGGTATAGCTGCGGCTACCGACCTTCAGCGTCTTGCGAGCCTTGAAGCTATTGGGATGGGCGGCGGCCATGTCGTTACTCCTGGAAGGTCGGTTCTCTGCGGATAAGGGGCAAAATAGGGGCATGCACCTCCGCAGGCAATCGGCGGATGCGGCTTTGCGGCCGTTGTGTCAGATTGGACGCATGCGACGTCAAATAGTTCACGTATTTGGGGTTTTTGCAGCGATATGCGCCCTGTCGGGCGCCGCGTCGGCGCAGCGCAATGCGGCTGAATCCTGGGACCACACGGCGCGTGGCTTTTCGTCCGGCGGCTCGTCTGCGCCCTCCTTGCCCGGCGTGACAGGCGGAACCGGCGGGCCGACTCTGGAATCGCTGAACAAAATCCTCTCGGCGTCGCAGCTCTCGGCCTTCGACCGTTCGATCTATCTCAGCATCCGTGCGTTCCAGTTGAGCCGCCTCGGCCGCGAAGCCGACAGCCAGAAGGACATCGCTGAGATGGGCAAGGTCCTGCCGGGAGACTGGCAGGTCGTGCTGTCGAGCACGATGCCCGGTCTGGCGGGCGGCGGCGACCGGGCGGCGGCCCTGCGCACGCTGGACAGCGCGCTGCAGCGCAAGCCGGGCGATCCGTCCCTGACGATCGCGCAAGCCCAGGTCTACATGCAGATCGCCGACTTCCAGCGCGCTCTCGCCCTGCTCGATGTCGCCCTGGCCGGCGCCCAAACGCCGGGCGAGCGGCGGTCGGCGCTGTTCTACCGCGGCCATGCGAACTTCAACCTCGGCAAGTATGCGCAGGCGGCCGATGATTTTGACGTCACGCTGGAGGGGCGGCCCAATTTCAAGGCGAAGCAGGCGCCGCTGCTGTGGCGCTATGCGGCGCAGGTCCGGGCCAGGCGCGATGCGCGCGCGGCTCTCACGCGCGACGTCGGGGCGGAGAGTCTCAACGAATGGCCCGGTCCGATCCTGCGGTTCCTGATGGGCAAGGGTACGGCTGGCGAACTCGAGGTCGCTGCCGAATCTGACGACGCGGCCAAGCGCAGCAACGGCAAGTGCCCGGCCGCCTTCTTCATCGGCATGGACGCCGTCCGCCGCGGCGACAAGCAGCGCGCCCGCGACCAGTTCCAGCTCGCCCAGGCGCGCTGCCCGACGACTTCAGAACTGAACTGGGCCGCCGCCAGCGAGCTGAAGCGCCTTTAGAACGGCTACGGCCGTTGCCTCCATTCTTGTCATCCCTCGCTGCAGTCACAGGACGACAGGAGTGCTTTCAGCCAAGCAGCGCCAGCGGCGACACGAAGCGCGTGATCTCGGACAGGACATAGGCGGGCTGCTGCAGGTGCGGACTGTGTCCGCATCCCGGCACCAGTCTCGTCTCGCAGTAGCCGCCGACCTTGCCGGCGATGATGCCGAGTTGCAGCTCGGTGCCGTATTCGTCGTCCTCGCCCTGAATGGCCTGCACCGGCACGAGGATGCCCGGCAGCCTGCCGTTGGCGTCCATCGGCTCGAAGCCGGGCGCGACCCAGGCATCGGCCCAGAGATGGAAGGCGCCGTCGACGTCGGCGTGATGTTTCGCGAGCTTCTGGCGCAGATCGCCCGAGGCGAAGGCTGCACGGGCTGCGGCGATTGCCCCGACGCAGATCGGCTCGTTGATCGCATGCGCGGCCAGGGTCACCACCGCGCGAAGCGGTTCGGGATCGGCCGCCGCGTAGTTCAGCGCGATCGTGCCGCCGTCGCTGTGGCCGACCAGCACGCAATCCTCGACGCCGAGCGCGGCCAGCAGGCGCGGCAGGACGAGGTCGGCCTCGATCTCCATGTAGCGGACGCCGGGACCGGACGGCCACGCGCTCGACCGGCCGTAGCCGGTGCGATCGTAGACGATACCGGCGCAGCGCGTGGCGTCGCAGAGCTTCTGGGGGAAGTCGCGCCACATCTCGATGCAGCCCAGGCCTTCATGCAGGAAGACGAGCACCGTGCGGTCGAGCCCATCGTCGAGCGCAGGCGTGAGACGGCGCACCCGCAGACGGCGGTCGCCGAGATCGATGTGTTCGTCCGCGGAGGGCATCGCCCTCTTTTCGGGGGACCTCAGGCGCCGGTCAAGATGCCGTCATGCCCGCGCGGGATCGCCCTGCGGTAAGGGGCGACTGTCCGGCGATGCAGGAGAAGACAGCGATCGCGGCCCGCAGCACGGTGGGGAAGAGCAAGCTCGCCAGGAGGGTGTCGCCCATCACGGCGATGGTGCGAAGCTGGGGCCTTCCCATCCGTGCACATGGTCGGCAGCCTGGATGAAGTTTCGCAGGCGCTGGCCGTGCTAGGATCGGCGCTACCGCGAACACGCCCAGGGAATGTGGACGCCCATGAGGGTCCTTCTCGTCGAGGACAATACCGAACTCGTCGCCTTGCTGGTCAAGGGTTTGGCGCGCGGCGGATTCCCCGCGGATTCCGTTGGCAATGCCGGCGATGCCGCGCATTCGCTGGCCGCCATGCGTTATGCGGCGATCGTGCTCGATCTCGGCCTGCCGGATCAGGACGGGCTGTCGTTGCTGCGTGGCATCCGCGGGCGCGGCGATTCGACGCCGGTCCTCGTTCTTACGGCACGCGACGGCGTCAGCGACCGGGTCAACGGCCTGCGCGCCGGCGCCGACGACTACCTCGTGAAACCATTCGCCATGGAAGAGCTGGTGGCGCGCCTGCAGGCGTTGCTGCGGCGGCCCGGCAATCTGCTCGGCCGCCAGCTCACCTTCGGCAATGTCTCTCTGGAAACCGAGAGCCGGCAGGTTTCCATCGACGGGACGGTGCGGGTTTTTTCCGCGCGCGAGACCGCGAT
>JABMNB010000097.1 GCA_013205335.1 Rhodospirillales bacterium | reverse complement strand
GTGCCGCCGTCACCGATGGCAGCTCGTTTCGGGGCAGGCCCAGCAGGCCGTGCTTGCCGGCCTCGAGATGCACCACCCAGAAAGCGCTGGCGAAATACAGGATCGCCGGGATGATCGCCGCCTTGACGACCTCGTAGTAAGCCACGTCCAGGGTCTCGGCCATGATGAAGGCGACGGCCCCCATGACCGGCGGCATGAGCGCGCCGCCCGTCGAGGCGCAGGCTTCGACCGCGCCGGCATAGTGTGCCGGATAGCCCACGCGCTTCATCGTCGGAATCGTCATCTGGCCGGTCGTGACCACGTTGGAGATGACGCTGCCGGACAGCGAGCCGAAGAAGCCGCTCGACAGAACCGCGACCTTGGCCGGGCCGCCGCGCGTGCGGCCCATCAGGGCAACGGCCAGCGCCATGAAGAACTCGCCGCCACCGGTGACCACGAGAGCCGAGCCGAAGACCAGGAAGCCGACCAGCAGCGATGCCACGGTGCGCATCGGCACGCCGATGATGCTCTCCACGCCCATGCCGTGAGCGCTCAGCGTCTCGGCCAGTCCGCTGCTGGGTCCCCACAGGAATCCTGGCATGTCGCCCGCGAACATCGGATAGACGGCGAAGACGGCGCAGAGAACGAACAGCACCATCCCGCCGGCGCGACGCACACCTTCGAGCGCCAGCAGGCAGATGATGCCGGCGACCACGACGGCCTCGGTCGGTGCGGCGAGATCCCAGCCCTCGGCGACGATGCGACCGCCGTGCCAGGCGAGATAGGACGTCGCGGCGATGCAGGCGGCGAACAAGGCCCAGTCGTACCAGGGGATCTCCTCGCGGTCGGCATCGCGCGCCGGATAGGCGAGGAAGGCGAGCGACAGGAACAGACCCAGCAGCAGGTAGTAGAATGACGTGTCGATGATCGCCTGGCCGAACAGATGCAGGTTGAACGTCTGGTTGATGGTCAGCACCACGCCTGCGCTGCCCATGGCGATGGCCAACCGGTACGACCAGCCGCTCAGCCTGTCGCGGCCCCCGTCTTCAGGCGCGAGGGCGATCTCGGGCGCACCTTTGCTGTCGGTCATGTTCTGATTTCCTCCCCGGCCGGGCCGCCGTGCAGCCCCGACTCATTGTTGGCGCCAGTTTGACCCTCGATGCCGTTCTTGCCAATGTGCGACTTAAAAGCACAAAACACAGGAGAGGAAACACCATGTTCAAGCGACGGGAAGTATTGCTCGGATCGACGGCGATGATCCTTGCGGGCGGCAGCGCGCAGGCGAAGCTGCCCGATGTTTCTGTGTGGACGGCCTACGATCTGGGATCGTCGGGCTACGCCGAGGCCTCCGGCATCGCCGATGCGATCATGAAGAAGCAGCCGATGAAGGTGCGGATCGTGCCGTCGGGCACCTCGATCGGGCGCCTCCTGCCGATGAAGCAGGGCAAGGCCAACTACGGCTTCCTGGCCAATGAGCTCTATTTCTCCGCGGAAGGCACTTTCGACTTCGCGGCGCCTTCGTGGGGCCCGCAGGACGTGCGTGTCGTTCTCGCGCGGCCCGCCAGCAATGCGATGGCGACCGCCGGCGACATCGGCGTCAAGGAAGTGAAGGATCTCAAGGGCAAGCGCATCGGCTACGTCAAGGGCAACCCGTCGGTCAACGTCAAGACCGATGCCTATCTCGCCTTTGCCGGCATGACCCGCGCCGATGTCCAGGTCGTCTGGTTCGGCAGCTACAACGCCATGAAGACGGCGGTGATCAACAACCAGCTCGATTCATTCTCGAGCGTCACCACCTCGGCCAACATGCGCGAGATCGAGGCGAGTCCGCGAGGCCTCACCTATCCGCCGTTCCCGCCCTCCGACAAGGCCGGCTGGGACCGCATTCGCGCGGTCGCCGATTTCTTCGAGCCCTATCGCGAGACGGCCGGCGCCGGCATCTCCAAGGAAAAGCCGATCGATCTCGTCGGCTACCGCTATCCGATCATCGCGACCTATGCCAACACCAGCGCCGACGAAGTCTATTCGATCGTCAAGGCGGTCGACGAATCGATGGACCTCATCAAGGCCATCACCGCCAGCGCCGGCAACTGGGCACCGAACATTTCCGGCAAGCCGCCGGCCGACGCGCCCTGGCACGAAGGGTCGATCCGCTACCTGAAGGAGAAGGGCATCTGGAAGCCCGAGCATCAGGCCTGGCAGGACCAGCGCATGGCCCGGCTGAAGAAAGTCCAGGCCGGCTGGGCCGACGCCCAGAAGACGTTCAAGGGCCAGGGCGACGAGGCCTGGGCGAAGTTCTGGGAAGAGTACCGCGTGAAGACGCTCGGCCTCGCGCCCAGCGACGCCTGACCGGCGGCCGGTTCAGCGCATTGTCGTCCAAACGCTGCACGGGCAGGACCCGGCAGCGTTTGGGTCGGGCGGCGGGGACGTAAAAGGACAGATCCAGGACGGCAATGGTCGCCTCTCGCGCATCCTGACAACCCGCATATTGCTGCGGGCCGATTATGCCAACCTGCCCTGGAACCTGGAAACGTGGTGGTGGCGTTGCGGCTCGCTCACGGCTTGGTTGAGCGCACGGTAACGGGCGCTGCCCTATTGCGGAAAGTTACGGGCACTTTCGCCAATTCAATCGCGCGTCCGCCTGTGCTTGCTCAAAACTCCAAAAAGCCGAGAAAGCATAGGGCTTTCGGCACCGTAGTCATACCGTCGTCAGCATGCTCACGCTTTTGTCCGCCCTAGGTTCCCTGCTCTCGTTCCGTGTCCGCAGCCGCGCCGCGCCGCGCCGGAGCTCGAACTCGTCGCCCTGCGACATCAGGTGACCGTCCTGCGCCGGCAACGCCTCGCCCTGCACCATCGCTACGAGCGTCGGGCGGCCTGACCTGTTTACGGCGACTGAACCTCTACCACCGTCGTACTGCCGTCGGCCGCAATTGCGTCGCTCGGATGTAGGCGCGCTCAGAACACATGCGGGGAGTCCGCGTCGCAAGAGAGCGGCGCGCCCTTCGATCACCAACATCGTCAACCGTGGCCTTCATCGGCAAACCGATTTCACGACCGGATGGAATATTGAGCAAGGACAACTGCAAAAGATCTTGCGAGATGGGGGCCGTCCACATATGGGAAATGTCGGTTTAGAACCATCGATAACTTCACAGTCTCTCGAGTTGCGCGCTCCATTGACTGCAGCTCGTTCCCGTTACGACGCTTCGGCGACCTTATTTCTTCGTCTTCTTGCGCCGGTAGATCCGGTAGCGGTCGAAGTCCATCAGGTGTTCGTAGTTTTCGAAGGCGTCGGCGAACACCCGATTTTGCATGAAGTATTCGAGGTAGTCGAACTCCCTGCCCTGGCAGCGCGGCACGCCGGCGATCCGATCGACGATGAGCAGATCGGGATGCTCGCGGGCGAAGTCCTCGCTCAGCATGTCGAACACGAACTTCTCGGAATCGCCCATCGTGTCGGGCGGATTGTAGAGGGCGGGGAAGTCGTCGCAGGTCGCATAGACGCCCTGCAGCACCCACATGGTGAGGAACCGCGTGGTCATGCGGCCGCCGATATAGTTCACCATCGGCCAGAACGGGTAGATGCCCGGGGACAGGACCAGGATGGTCCGGTTCGGCGCGTTCTGTTCGATGATGTGCTGCAGGCGGCCGCCTATGGAGTCCTCGAACTGGCGCTGCTTGTAGAAGGGCGGCGTGTAGAGTGCGGCCTGGAAGTAGAGCAACACCATGAAGGTGGCGCAGATCACTGCCACGGGCAGGCGATGGGCGCTTCGGCTGATTGGCAGGTAACGGTCGACGGTTTGCGAGACGGTCAGGGCCGCGAGCATGATCGCGGCCGAAAGGGCGGGCAGCACGTGATAGGGCCAGCCCTTGGCCTGGCCGATGGCGGACAGGGCGGCGCCCACGCCAAACACCACGAGGACGCGCGCCGCGATGGTCTTGGTGAAGACGATGGCCAGCAGACCGAAGATCGCCAGTGCCAGCAGGGTGGGGCCCAGCACGTTGCTGGTCAGCACCTCGCGCCAGCCCGAATCACCGATCGGTGCGTAGGCCTCGACCGCAAGCGGCAGCACGAAATGCCCGAAATCCGGGAAGACCAGGTACATCAGGGCGAGGTGCGCCACCGCGATCAGGCCGATCGCCCAGGGGATCGCGTCGGTGAAGGTCGGGCGCCAGCCGCGCCGGAACAGGAGGTAGAGTTCGACCGCGGCCGGTATTGCCAGATAGTGCGGCTTCATGGCGAGCGCGATGCCGGCCACGAGGCCCACGGCGATCGAGGCGAAGCGCGACGGGTTCACGCCCTCGGCGCGCGCCATCGAGGCAATCAGGTAGGGGGCGCAGGCCACGAACATGATGTGCTCGCGCTGGCCGAAATGCTCGTTGGGCAGCACCGTGAACAGGAAAAGCAGCACCGGCGGCAGCAGCGCCTCGGTGAGCGCGTGGTCGGCCGAGGGCACCAGATGGATGAGCTTCCGGCAGGCCCAGAACGAGGCGAAGATGCCCACCACCACCCAGGCCGTGAACCAGAAGGTCACCGTGCCGGGCAGGAGCTTGGCCGTCAGCACCGGCAGGCCGTGCACGACGAAGGTCAGAGGCAGGTTCTCGTCCAGCACCTCGACGTAGAGCTTCTCGCCGCCGATCCAGCGCGTTGACACATCGAGAATGGCGGCGACGTCGTGGTTGAGGGGGGGGGAAGAAGTAGCCGGCGAGCCAGAGAATCGGCAGCGCGAAAAGTGGCACCAGCAACAGACGCTCGACGCGCGGCGGTATTGTCGGGGG
>JABMNB010000096.1 GCA_013205335.1 Rhodospirillales bacterium | reverse complement strand
GGTAACCGTATCCGGCCTGGCTACCCCGGGCACGGTCGTCAGGGCTTACGTGAATGAAAAGATGGTGGCTGAAGGGGTAGCCGGCAACGATGGCCACTGGCGTTTGATGCCGGCCGATCCGATCGATCAGGGCAAGCATCGGCTGCGTCTTGACCGCATCTCCAAGGACGGGAAGCCCGTAGCGCGCCTCGAGTTGCCGTTCGAGCGCGTGGTCGTGGGGCCGGTTTCCAGCACGGACGGGCGCCGCCTTCACATCGTGCGAGGCGACAATCTGTGGAACATCGCCCGGGCGCATTATGGCGTAGGCTGGCGCCACACCGTCATTTTCGCCGCAAACAAGGAACAGATTGTCGACCCCAATCTGATATATCCGGGTCAGATACTCAGTCTGCCCAAGGTCAACTGACCTTCGGACCACAAAGAGCGCGCGAATCATGCTGGCCAATTTCCTTGTGCCGATCCTCTATGACGGTTGGCGCTTCATCGCCCTGTTTGCCGCCGCGACCTTCATGGCCGCGCTGACTGGGGTGGCGTGGCTGTTCTGGCCGTTGTTTGTCCTGACCCTGTGGTCGATCTACTTCTTCCGCGATCCCTCGCGGGCCGTGCCACAGGACGACGGGCTTTTGATCGCGCCGGCCGACGGGCTCGTGCAGATGGTGGTCGAAGCGGCCCCGCCCGCGGAACTGGGTCTGGGCGACAAGCCACTGACGCGTGTTTCGATCTTCCTCAGCGTTTTCGATGTCCACATCAACCGCAGTCCCTGCGCCGCGACCGTCGACGTCGTGGCCTACCGGCCAGGCAAGTTCCTGAGCGCCAATGCCGACAAGGCCAGTGAGGAAAACGAGCGCACGGCGCTGGCGTTGCGTCGCGCCGACGGACGGGTCATCGGCTGCGTGCAGATTGCTGGTTATGTGGCCCGGCGCATCGTCTGCTACGTGAAGCCGGGGCAAACGGTGGCCGCCGGGGAACGTTTCGGCCATATCCGCTTTGGCAGTCGTACCGACCTCTACCTGCCAGAAGGGGCGCGTTTGCTGGTATCGCCTGGCCAGCGCATGATCGGAGGCGAAACCGTGATGGCCGAACTCGATCCCGTTGTGGCCGGACCGCGCACCGCCGTCGAATTCTAGGGAGTCCGACATGGACAGCGACCTGCGCTCGCAGCGCGGTGGATTGCGCGGTTTCTCGATCCACCGTTTGATCCCCAATGTTCTCACTCTGGCGGCCCTCTGCTCGGGCCTCACGGGCATCCGCTTCGGCCTGCAGGGAGAGATGCGGCTCGCGGTGATCGCCATCATCGTGGCGGCGATTTTCGATGCCCTCGACGGCCGCGTTGCGCGACGGTTGGGGGTCACGAGCCGTTTCGGCGCCGAGCTCGACTCGCTCTCCGACTTCCTTTGCTTCGGCGTGGCGCCGGCGCTGGTGCTCTATCTCGCCTCACTGACGCATGCCGGCGCCCTGGGCTGGATTGTCACTCTCATGTTTCCCATATGCTCGGCGCTGCGGCTGGCGCGCTTCAACACCGCGCTTGTCTCCGACACGCCACCACCCGTCTGGACCGGTTCTTTCTTCACGGGCGTGCCGGCGCCGGCGGGCGCGCTGCTGGCCCTGATGCCGCTGATGGTGAGCTTCGAGATCGAGGCGGCCTGGCCACGCCATGCTGTCGTCGTCGGACTGGGACTGATCGTCGTCGGCGGTCTAATGGTGAGCCGCCTGCCGACCTACTCGTTCAAGAAGGGCCGGGTGCCACGTCACCTCGTGCTGCCATTGCTGCTGGGGGCCGGCCTGTTCATGGGCGTGCTCGCCAGCGCACCTTGGATCGCACTCTCCCTGCTCGGGCTCGCCTATGTCTGCCTGATTCCGTTCAGCGTGTTGGCCTATCGCCGGCAGGCCGTGCTGGACCGGCGGGCCGCCGCGGCGGCGGGCGTCGTGCCACTGCGCGCCGTCGATCCGGGATCGCCGTCGCCGCGCGACTGACGCGTAAATGCTCGATCCGGTCCTGCGCCGCTGCATCGATCCGCCGCTCGACCGCGCCGGAGCATGGCTGGCATCGCAGGGCGTTTCCGCCAACGCCCTGAGCCTGACTGGCCTCGCGATCGGATTGTCCGCCGTGCCGCTTCTGGCCTTCGGCCAGTACGGGGTGGCGCTCACGGCGATTCTGCTCAACCGTTTGTTCGACGGACTCGACGGCCCGGTTGCCCGGCATCGCCGGCGGACGGCGTTCGGCGGCTATCTCGATGTCTTTTGCGACATGGTCTTCTATGCGGCGGTCCCTTTGGGATTCGCGCTCGCGCAGCCCGAGAATGCCGTCTGGGCGGCGCTTGTGCTCACCTCCTTCGTCTGCACCTGCGCTTCGTTCCTGGGACGCGCCGTCCTGGCAGCCGGCCGCGGGGAGCACGACAGGGGGGCGAGGGGCCCCAAGTCCTTCTTTCATTCCGCAGGCCTCATGGAGGGCACGGAGACTATTCTGGCCTTCGTCCTCTTCTGCCTTCTGCCGGGGTTTTTCCCCTGGCTGGCGGGAGCGGTGGCCGCCCTGTGCTTCTGGACCGCTGCCGCCCGCGTCTTCGAGACGTATTTCGCGACTAAAATTTCTGATTCTTGAATTGTGGAATACGTCAAGGTCCCTTTGACTGACAAGATCAGCCTCCAAAAATTCCCTATTGGAATCAAATTGTTAGAAATGATGACACAAAATAGTCGAGTTTGAATTGACCTGACAATTTACATTAAGTAACGTCCCTAAGTTGATTCGGCGTGGGGCCGGCAAGTCTAGGCTGGAGGCTAGGGAATGCTTTCGATCTTCCGTCGCTTGATGAAGAACACCCAAGGCGCCACAGCGGTCGAGTACACGCTGATCACCTCGTTGATCGCGGTCGCCGCCATCGCATCGATCCGCTCCGTGACCGACAAGGTGAGCCACGTCCTGAACGCGGCGGCCCTCAACTGACGAGCGGCATAAGGCCTTGCCGGACCTGGCAACGATTTTTCAGACAGGCTGCCTGATTGCCCTTGCTGGCCTGCTCATCGCAGCGGCCTGGCAGGATTTGCGAACCCTCCACATCGACAACGCATTGTCGGCTGCCATCGCCGCCCTCTTTGGTGTCTGGTCCGTCATTGGCATGATGGTGGACACCTATACGTTTCTGGCCTTCGGCCTGTCGGTCGCCTGCGCAGCTTCACTGTTCGTCTTGGGGGCCGCGGCCTTTGCCGCCGGAATGCTCGGGGGTGGGGACGTGAAACTTCTGGCTGCGGTCGGCCTGTTCGCAGGCCCTGCCCTGATCGTCGACCTGTTGCTGGTGACCGCCCTGTCGGGCGGGCTATTGGGCGTCGCCGTCCTCGCAGGCGCGCCCGTCGGCGGCATGTCGAGCCCGGGTGAGGCTTCGTTGCGTGGGCGCCTGCGCGGCAGGTTGCCCTACGGTCCGGCGATTGCGGCGGGCGGGCTGTGGGTTGCAACGAGGCTGGCCGTCGCTTGAGACTGCGCGAGGCAAGCTGAAATCGGGCGAGGCAAGAAGGGCCCAGGCCTTCGCTGATCGCAAGGATCAGCATTCGCCGCCCTGGATTGCAACGATCCTGCCATTTCCTGCTGGAGCCGATACGCCGCTGCCACACAGCAGCGTCGAATTCCCGACGACGTCCGGCAGGCCCGAGTTTCGTGATCCCACGACTGGCCAGCTCTGGACGAAGTTTGCGCCCTTGGGGTGGTCCGCGCCCACCGCGGGACCTGGCACGCCCTTGGTGAGGATGGACAATGCCAGCCTGCGGGCCGTGCCCCGAGTCGCTGGCAGGTCGTTCCATATGTGAGCAGCAAGAGCGCCGGCACTTTGGCGCCGATGATCCACTGCCGCTTCACCAACGCCGGCCAACTCGTCGAAGAGGCCCGCGTTGTGCTGCCGCGTGGGCGCCGGTGTGCGCGGGGAAATAACGATCTACGGGCGCAAGGCCTGCTCGTTCGTCGATCGTGCGGCCTGCCGCATCGTCTCAACCTGATCTTTCAGCCCTGCACGGAATAGCCGCCGTCGACCGTGATGGCCGCGCCGGTGACATAATCCGACGCTGACGCAGCCAGGAAGACCGCGATGCCGGCGAAGTCGTCGGGCGTTCCCCAGCGTCCGGCCGGCGTGCGCTTCAGCACCGAGTCGTGGAGAGCCGGCACGTCGCGGCGGGCGCGCTGGGTGAGAGCGGTGTCGATCCAGCCGGGCAGGATGGCGTTCACCGGGATGTTGTCCTTGGCCCAGGCG
>JABMNB010000002.1 GCA_013205335.1 Rhodospirillales bacterium | reverse complement strand
GCGCCGAACACCAGGATGGCGAACTACTTGATGGGCGCGGTGACATCGTTGGCGAGCGTGAGCCGGTCGTCGTGCGCGCGCAGCAGTTCGCGCACCGCCGTCAGCATGGCGGTGCGGGCGGGAGCCTCGATCGCCGGGGATTGTGAAATCGTGGTGAGCAGCGCGAGATAGGCCTTGCCCGTGTCGTTGCGCGTATTCGTGATGTTGCTCGAGTACGGGTCTTCGGCGCTCGCCGCCGTGGCATAGGCCTTGAGCTGGGGAACCACGGCCTCTTCGATGCCGTTGGCGCGCGCCAGATGGGCGAGGACGAGAACGGTGTCGCTTTCGACCTGCACCGCATGCTTGGCCTGGTTTGTCTTCTGCCAGCCGTCGCTTACCAGCAACGCTGCAAACAGGCCGAACAGGATGGAGACCTACGTGAAGTAGGGGGCCACGAGACCGCGGCTGGCGCGAATGCTCGCGGACAGCGGCCCACGCGCTTCGGCGAGGAAGAGAAGCAGCGCCACGATGACCGGAAGGGCCGCCGAGAGGCCGGTTTCGAGGCCCGAGGCGACGAGGCCGCCTATCAGCCGCCGAACATCTCTTTCACCTTGCTGAAGAAGCCCTCGGATTCGGGGCTGGTCTTGCCGGCCTTCTCGAATTCCTTGAGCAGTTCCTTCTGCTTGGACGTGAGGTTGGTCGGAGTCTCGACGTTGATCTCGATGTACATGTCGCCGTGCTGGCTCGAGCGCACGATCGGCATACCCTTGCCGCGCATGCGGAACTGGTGGCCGCCCTGCGCGCCGGCCGGAATGTTGATGCGCGCCATCTTGCCGTCGAGGGTCGGTACTTCGATGTTGCCGCCCAAGGTCGCCTGCACCATCGAGATCGGCACGCGGCAGTGAACGTCGGCGCCCTCGCGCTCGAAGAGCTGGTGGCGGCGCACCGACAGGAAGACGTAGAGATCGCCGGCCGGGCCGCCGCGTGCGCCCGCCTCGCCTTCGCCGCTCAGGCGAATGCGGGTGCCGTCCTCGACGCCGGCCGGAATGTTGACCTTGAGCGTCTTCTCGCGCCGCACGCGGCCCTGGCCTGCGCAGCTCTTGCACGGCTTGTCGATCACCTGGCCGGCGCCGTGGCAGGTATGACAGGCGCGCTCGACGGTGAAGAAGCCCTGCTGCGCCCGGATGCGGCCGCGGCCCTGGCAGGTCGGGCACTGCTGCGGCTTGGAGCCCGCCTCGGCCCCTGCGCCGTGGCAGACCTCACAGGAAATCGAACTGGGGACGCGGACCGTCGCTTCGGTGCCGCCAAAGGCCTGTTCCAGCGTGATTTCGAGATTGAAGCGCAGGTCCTGGCCGCGCGTGTCGGCACGTCCGCGTCCGCGCGCGCCATTGGCGCCGAACATTTCCTCGAAGATGTCGCCGAACACCGACCCGAAATCGAAGCCCTGGCCGCCCTGGAACGGACCGCCCGGTCCAGCACCACCCTCGAACGCCGCCGCGCCGTAGCGGTCGTAGGCCGCCCGCTTCTCGGGATCCTTCAGGATGTCGTAGGCGTGGCTGATTTCCTTGAACTTCCGTTCCGCTTCCTTGTCGCCGGGATTGCGGTCCGGATGGTGCTGCATGGCGAGCTTGCGGTACGCCTTCTTGATGTCGTCGGCGCTGGTCGTCCGGCTCACCCCAAGCAGCTCGTAAAAGTCTTGCGACATACGCTCTACGCAGCCCCCACTCGCGCCTTACAGGTCGGCCTCCCGCTTACGCGGGAGGCCGTCTCGTCTCGTCGGGTGTCCCTGGTCAGGATCCCGTCTTCTTGTTCTTGTCGGTGACATCCTCGAACTCGGCATCGACGACCTTCTCGCCCTTCGCCTCGTTCGCAGCCCCGCCGGCCGCACCGCCCGCGGCCGCGCCGGCCTGGGCTTCCGCCTGCTGGGCCTTGTACATCGCCTCGCCGAGCTTCATCGCGGCCTGGGTCAGGTCGTTGGTCTTGCCCTTGATCGCCTCGACATCCTCGCCCGCGAGCGCCGTCTTAAGGCCCTCGAGCACACCCTCGATCTCGGCCTTCTCGGTGGGGCTCACCTTGTCGCCGTACTCCTTGAGGTGCTTGTCGGTCGAGTGGACCAGTGCCTCGCCCTGGTTGCGGGCATCGATCAGCTCGCGCTTCTTCTTGTCATCCTCGGCATGCAGCTCGGCATCCTTCATCATCTTCTGGATGTCGGCTTCGCTGAGGCCGCCCGAAGCCTGGATGCGGATCTGCTGCTCCTTGCTCGTGGCCTTGTCCTTGGCCGAGACCTGCACGATCCCGTTGGCGTCGATGTCGAACTTGACCTCTACCTGCGGC
>JABMNB010000095.1 GCA_013205335.1 Rhodospirillales bacterium | reverse complement strand
GCCCAGCCCCTGGCCGACCGCGTCGGTCAGCTCGGTGGGGAAGGGGCCATCGCCCACGCGCGTCGTATAGGCCTTGGCGATGCCCAGCACGTAGCCGACCGAGCCGTTGCCCATGCCGCTGCCGATCATCGCCTGTGCCGCCACGGTGTTGGACGAGGTGACGTAGGGATAGGTGCCGTGGTCGATGTCGAGCATCGTGGCTTGCGCCCCCTCGAACAGGATGCGCTTGCCGGCGGCGCGCAGACCGTCGAGCCGCTCCCAGACGTCTTCCGCGAAGGGCAGTATCTTCGGCGCCAGCTCGATCAGGTCGGCCGTCAGTTTGGCGGCATCGACCAGCGGCTGGCCCAGCCCCTTGCGCAGTGCATTGTGGTGCGCAAGGAGCGTGTTGACCTTGAGCGGCAGCATGTCCGGCTCGCCGAGATCGCCGACGCGGATGGCGCGACGGCCCACCTTGTCTTCATAGGCGGGACCGATCCCGCGCCGTGTGGTGCCGATCCGGATGATGTCTGGCGCGTCCTCGCGCCACCCGTCGAGGTCGCGATGCAGCGGCAGGATGAGGACGGCATGATTGGCGATCTTCAGGCTCTCCGGCGTCACCGACAGGCCCTGTTGAGTGACCTTCTTCACTTCGTCGAGGAAGTGCCAGGGATCGATCACCACGCCGTTGCCGATGATCGACAGCTTGCCCGGGCGGACCACGCCCGACGGCAGGAGCGCCAGCTTGTAGGTCTGGTTGCCGATGACCAGTGTGTGGCCGGCATTGTGACCGCCCTGGAAGCGCACCACGACCTCGGCGCGCTCGCTCAGCCAGTCGACGATCTTGCCTTTGCCTTCGTCGCCCCACTGGGCGCCGATCACTGCCACGTTGGCCATTGCCTGGTTCCTTCGGCCGGATCCCTTCACACACGAAAACGCCTCCCCGGGGCCGGTTCCGGAGAGGCGTGATGTCGGATAGCACTTCCCCTGGCTGCGAGCGAGCCGAAATGCATCCTCAGAGAGGCACGGCCTCGCCGTCGATCAGGGCATGGCTGCAGCGCAGGCGCTTGGCTTCGGCGCGCGGCTCCGGCGCTGCGACGACAGCGCGGACGACGGCGTAGCCCTTCGCCTGCCAGATGGCGGCATCGCCCCACCGCGTTGCCGTCTCGACATAGAGCCGCGGTCGCTCGGGCGGTGCTTCGGACGCGGCCAGCACCGCATCCATGTAAACGGTGAAGCCGGTCGCCGGCTCGCTGACGCCGTCCTCGGGATAGCCCGCGGAATAGCGTCCGCCGCGCGCCAGCTCTTCGCGGCTCTTGAGCGCGAACACCGAAAAGGAGACGCCGGTCTGGTACTCGAGGCCGCGATACTCGACGGGATCGATCGTGAGGGGCAGGTCGGGCTCGGCCGCGGCGATGAGCTTCACGACTTCGGCGAGGCGTGCGGCCTCGGCGTCGGCCGCCGCTGGCAGCTTGAGCCTGGCGAGCTGTGCGATGCCCTTGTCGGCGGGGCCGGCGGCGCGCAGGAGGCCGGCGAAAAGATCTGCCACCTTCTTGTCGGTCGCAGCCTTGGCGATGCCGCCTTCGTCCTTGCGATCGAGCGCACGCCGCAGGCGGCTCAATGCCTCGTCGGGCTGTTTCAGCCCATGGGCAACGGCGGCGACCAGCGTCGGCAGGTTGAGGTCCACCGTCAGGTCCGACACGCCGATGGCGCGCAGCGTCTCAACCGCCAGCAGAACGGCTTCGGCATCGGCCTCCGCGCTGTCGACGCCGATCAGCTCGGTGCCGACCTGGGCGAACTGCCGCTCGGGCTTCAGCGCGCTGCCGCGGACGCGGATCACGTTGCCGCCGTAGGACAGTCGCAGCGGGCGGGGCTCGTGCTTCAGCCGCGTCACCGCGATGCGCGCGACCTGGACCGTCATGTCGGGGCGCACGCCCATCATGCGTTGCGAGACCGGATCCATGAGGCGAAAGGTCTGCGATGCGAGTGCCGCGCCGGGTCCGCCCAGCAGCGACTCCTCGAATTCGACCAGCGGCGGCTTCACCCGCTCGTAGCCGAACGCGGCGAAGCGCTCGATGGCGATGTCGATGGCGCGTGCTTCGCGCGCCGCGTCGGGAGGCAGCAGGTCGGCCAGCCCTGCCGGCAGCAGGCCGCGATGATCGTTGTCGTTTGAGCTCATGGTGCCGCTTGATAGCCGATTGCGGGCCCGATGGGGAGGCAGTTCAGGGACGGCTCGTTTTCCCGCCGCGCATGGGTTAATGCTCCGGGCATGAGTCCCGCCCCACGCCCGGACGTTTCCGTCGTGGCGCCCTGCTACAACGAGCAGGACGCCCTGCCTGAGTTTTTGCGCCGGGTCTGCGCGGTCCTCGACGGACTGGGGGGGGCGAGCGAGATCGTCCTGGTCGACGACGGGTCGCGCGATCGCACCTGGGATGTACTGGCTGAAGCGGCCGGCCGCGATCCCCGGATCGTCGCCGTGCGGCTGATGCGAAATCATGGCCATCAGCTTGCGCTCACGGCTGGGCTTTCGGTATGCCGGGGCGAGCGCATCCTGATCATCGATGCCGACCTGCAGGATCCGCCCGAGCTGCTGCCGGAGATGATGGCGCTGATGGACGGCGCTGACGGCAAGGGCGGCGCCGACGTGGTCTATGGCCAGCGTCGGGCGCGCGATGGCGAGAGCCTGTTCAAGCGGGCCACGGCGGCTGCCTTTTATCGCCTGATCGGTCGCCTGACCGACGTCCAGATTCCGCCCGACGCCGGCGACTTCCGCCTCGTTTCCCGACGTGTCCTCGACCTGCTGCTCGCAATGCCCGAGCGTCACCGCTTCATTCGCGGCATGGTGGCGTGGATCGGCGGTCGCCAGGTCGCGCTGACCTACGATCGTCATGCGCGCGTCGCCGGCGAGAGCAAGTATCCCGTGGCCAAGATGGTCCGGTTCGCCGCCGACGCGATCACCTCGTTCTCGGTGGTGCCGCTGATGGCGTCGATGACCATCGGCTGGATCATGGCGGCCCTGGGCTTCGGCTTCTTCCTCTACTCGATCGTGGGCTGGTGGAATGGCCACACGCTGCCGGGCTGGACGTCGTTGATGGCCGCGGTCGGCCTGCTGGGCGGTATGCAGTTCCTGATGCTGGGTATCATCGGCGCCTATCTCGGCCGCCTCTACGATCAGAGCAAGGGACGGCCCCTGTTCATGATCCGGGACATCGTCGGCGGCCGGATCGAGGGGCCCAAGTGAGTTCGCCCGACCCGCAATCGTGGTCGGGCGAACCGGCGGAGTTCGACGACTACGCCGCCGAGTACCAGGGCGGCCTCGACAATCCCATCAAGCGGCTGATGGGCAGCTCTCCCGACCAGTTCATCGCCGTGAAGGCGCGCTGGCTGCTGCGTCAGGAACCTGCCCTGCGGACCGGCGGACTTGCCGTGCTTGATTATGGCTGCGGCGTCGGCAGCCTGATGCGCGTCCTGATCGGCCTCGGCGCAAAGGGGGCTTTCACCGGCTGTGACATCTCGACCGGCATGCTGCGGCAGGTCGAGAAGCGCTGGCCGCGCGAACTCGGCGCACCGCCGGAGCTGGCGCCGCAACAGGGGGCGAGCACTCCGTTCGCCGATGGAAGCTTCGACATCGCCATGATCAGTGCCGTGCTGCATCACGTGCCGGTCGCGGATCGGCCGTCGGTCTATGCCGAACTCGGCCGCGTGCTGAAGCCCGGTGGCCGGCTCTATGTCTTCGAGCACAACCCGCGCAATCCACTGGTGCGTCACGTGATCGCGCGCACCCCGATCGACCGCAACGCCGTCCTGCTCGACGCGAACGAGGTCCGGCACGGGCTGCTCGATACCGCGCGCTACGAACTCGACACCGACTACCTCATGTTCATGCCGCCAGGGCTGGCCTTCCTCCAGGGCGTCGACCGCCTTCTGGCGTGGCTGCCGATGGGCGCGCAATATGCCGTGGCGGCCCGCAAAGCGGCCTAGGAGGGATGGATGGATCGACAGGCATTCGAAGCCGAGCTGAAGCGTGACGGCTATGACGAGATCGTTACCGGCAACACACCGGGAGCCAAGCACAATCCTGAGCACAGCCATCCCTACGACGTGAAGGCCATGGTGATCGAAGGCGCGATCACGCTTGGCTGGGAGGGCAGGAGCCAGACCTTCCGCCCCGGCGAGGTCTTCACCATGGCGCGTGGTTGCCCGCACACCGAGACGTTCGGCCCCGAAGGCGTCGTCACACTGGTCGGCCGCAAGCACCAGTGACGAGGACGCCGCCAATCTGGCAGCTTCTGTTCGCATTCGCGCTGTCCCTGACGGTGCTATGCGGCCTGATCGGCTGGCTGCAGAACGTCCACATCATCAGTTCCAACGGCATGTACAAGAGCATCCAGGCTGAGCCCTGGATCGCCGACCCGTCGACGGCGCGCCTCGACCCGTCGAACTATCTGTTCTTCCCGCTCTATGGCGTGAGCGTACGCCTGCTCGATGCGCTCGGCATCCTGCGCGGCGTGCCGTGGAAACAGTTCGCCTATCTCAACGCCTTCTGGGCAAGCCTCGGCACGGTCGTCGTTTATGCCTTCGTCCATCGCCTGACCGAAAGCGCACGCGTCGCGGCGCTGGCGTCGATGTTCCATCTGGGCTGCGGCTTCGTCCTGCTGCTGTCGGTGATCAGCGAAGACATCATGCCGGGCTACGTGTTCGTGCTCGCCTCGATGGCGCTGGCCGGACTCTGGTTCGACCGGCCGACGTGGCAGCGGATCGCGCTCGTCGGCGTGCTGTTTACCCTGGGCTGGCTGATCGAGTGGAGGCTGATGTTTCCGACCCTGCCGGCGCTGGCGCTTGCACTGCTGGTTGCGCCGGAGCCGATGCGGCGGCGCATCGGTCATGTGCTGGTGCTGCTTGTTTCGATCCTGGCAACGTCGGGCATCGTCCAGCTCCTCTGGGAAGGCCACACCGGCGCCATCGGGCTGCACGACATCCTGTGGACCGGCAAGGGCGTGGCCACCGGCTGGGCCGGCCTGACCTGGGACAAGGCCTGGATGATGCTGTCCGGCATCGGCAATTATTTCCTGCTGGTCGGCGGCTTCGTCGATCCGCGGTCGGCGCGCGAGGCAGCGTTTCCGCTGTCGCTTTCGGTGGTCGTGCAGGCCGCGATCTTCGTCGCGAGCGTGATCCTGCTGTGGCCGCGCCGTCACGAGCCGCGCCTGCGGGCGGTCGCAGTCGTCTTTCTCGGCACCCTGGGCGCGGGGCAGGTGCTGAACTTCTATTCCCAGCCGCAGGACCCGCAGATGCAGATCAACGTGATGCCGTGGCTCACCGTGGCATGGGCGCTGCTGCTCGCGGCACTGCTGCCCTCGCGCCGCGGGGTTGCCCTCGTGCTCACGGTCCTGTCGCTCGTGCCGTTCGTCTGGAACGTCTCGGCGCTTGCCAGGTGGCGCGGCGACGATTCGCGCTGGCTCGCGGCGACTACGGCGCTGGAGAAGCGCTTCCCGCCCGACTCCAGTGTTTTTCTCTATTTCGGCTACGAGCCGATCACGACGTGGCAATATGCGCTGTGGAGCCGCACCTGGGATTGGGACAACCGCGTCGCGATTCCGCCCGCGCCGTCCGCCGATCCGAAATTCAAATGGATTGCCGTCAATGCCGGCGCGATTCGCCATCCCGGCTGGACGGGACCCGAGCATGCGGCAGCGCTCAAGCGCGACATCGATCTTGCGCTCGATCGTGGATATCGCGTCGTCGTCTCCGAACTGTGGGCATGGCCGCGCGATGTCCTGGCGGCTTATCTAGGCACCGTTTCTGCGTCGGGTCGCACCGATGCGATCTACCGCATGCTACACGACGACTTCCGTGCGACCGAAGCTTTCAGCGATCCCATCGCCGGTACCTACTACGAGTTGCGGCGTCGCTGAGTCCGGGCGCGACAATCTCTCCACATTGACGCGATGCTCGTCGGCCCGTATATCGACCCCGGGCCACGCTCCCCCACCGGAGTGCATTTCTTCTGTAAGGGAGAATGACAATGACGAAGCCGTCCATGCGTCCTGCGCGTCCCGACTTTTCTTCGGGCCCCTGCGCCAAGCGTCCGGGTTGGACACCGGAAGTTCTCAAAGATGCCGCCACGGGGCGGTCCCATAGATCCAAGCTCGGCAAGAAGAAGATTGTCGAAGCGGTCGATCGCACGCGCGCGCTCCTCGGCATTCCGGCGGACTATCGTGTGGGCATCGTGCCGGCGTCGGACACCGGCGCGGTCGAGATGGCGATGTGGTCGCTGCTCGGCCAGCGCCCTGTCGACATGCTGACCTGGGAAAGCTTCGGCGAAGGCTGGGTCACGGACGTGGCCAAGCAACTCAAGCTCAAGGACGCCCGCACGCTGAAGGCGGGCTATGGCCAGATTGCCGACCTGAAGGCGGTCGACTGGAAACATGACGTCGTCTTCACCTGGAACGGCACGACTTCGGGCGTGAAGGTTCCGAACGGCGACTGGATCGCCGACGACCGCGAAGGACTGGCGATCTGCGACGCCACCTCGGCCGTCTTCGCCATGGACCTCCCGTGGCAGAAGCTCGATGTCGTGACCTGGTCCTGGCAGAAGGTGATGGGCGGCGAGGGGGCCCACGGCATGCTCGTCCTGTCGCCGCGCGCCATCCAGCGGCTCGAAAGCTATTCGCCGCCCTGGCCGATGCCGAAGATCTTCCGCCTGACCTCGGGCGGCAAGTTTTCCGAAGGCATTTTCAAGGGCGAGACGATCAACACGCCTTCGATGCTTTGCGTCGAGGACGCCATCGATGGCCTGAAGTGGGGCGAGGGAGCGGGCGGGCTCAAGGGCCTGATGGCACGCTCCGAGGCCAATCTCGGCGTGCTCGAATCGTTTGTCTCGTCCCGACCATGGGCGGCCTTCCTGGCGGCCGACAAGGCGATCCGCTCCAACACCTCGGTCTGCCTCGTGATTACCGCCCCGTGGTTCACGTCGCTGCCGGCCGACAGGCAGGCCGCGGCCGCGAAGAAGATGGGTGACCTGCTCGAGACCGAGAAGGCGGGCTACGACGTCGGCTCCTATCGCGACGCCCCGCCGGGCCTGCGCATCTGGTGCGGCGCCACCGTCGAGAAGAGCGATCTCGAAGCGCTGCTGCCGTGGCTCGACTGGGCCTATGGCGAAATCGAGCGCGAGTTTTCATAGCTGGGGGCGCGTCACTCCAGTGACGCGTCTTCCTCTTGAATCCTGATCGCGCCACTGGAGTGGCGCGCCCCCAGCACAAGAATTTGGAGTCATCCCAATGGCAAAGCCCAAGGTTCTCATTTCCGATGAGCTGTCCCCCCGCGCCGTCGAGATCTTCTCGGAGCGCGGCTGCGACGTCGATTTCAAGCCGGGCCTGAAGCCCGCCGAGCTGCGCGAGATCATCGGTAACTACGAAGGCCTGGCGATCCGCTCGGCCACCAAGGTCACCGCCGAGGTTCTGGCCGTGGCCAAGAAGCTCAGGGTCGTGGGCCGCGCCGGCATCGGCGTCGACAATGTCGACATCAAGGCCGCCACCGCACACGGCGTCGTCGTGATGAACACGCCGTTCGGCAACGCCATCACGACGGCCGAACATGCCATCGCGCTGATGTTCTCGGTCGCCCGCCAGGTGCCGGACGCCAATACGAGCACACAGGCCGGGAAGTGGGAGAAGAACCGCTTCATGGGCACCGAGCTCAGCTTCAAGACGCTGGGCCTGATCGGCTGCGGCAACATCGGCTCGATCGTCGCCGAGCGCGCCATCGGCCTCAAGATGCGGGTCGTGGCCTACGATCCGTTCCTGAGCGACCAGCGCGCCGCCGAACTCGGCGTCGAGAAGGCGACCCTGGAGCAGGTGCTGGCCCGCGCCGACTTCATCACGGTGCACACGCCGCTCACCGAGCAGACCAAGAACATCCTGAGCCGCGCCAACCTGATGAAGACCAAGAAGGGCGTGCGCATCATCAACTGCGCGCGCGGCGGTCTGGTCGACGAGCTGGCGGTGCGCGACCTGCTGGTCTCAGGACACATCGCGGGCGCGGGCTTCGACGTGTTCGTCGAGGAGCCGGCCAAGCAGAACGTGCTGTTCGGCGCCCCGAACCTCGTCTGCACGCCGCATCTCGGCGCCTCGACGGTCGAGGCGCAGGAGAACGTGGCACTGCAGGTCGCCGAGCAGATGGCCGACTATCTGCTGACCGGTGCGGTCACCAACTCGCTCAACATGCCGAACGTCTCGGCCGAGGATGCGCCCAAGCTGGCGCCGTATCTCGACCTCGTCGAGAAGCTGGGCTCGTTCGCGGGCCAGCTCACCGACACCGACATCAAGGCCGTCTCGATCGAGTACGAGGGCCTGGTGTCGAAGCTCAACGTGAAGCCGCTCACCCAGGTGGCCCTGATGGGCGTGCTGCGCCCGCAGCTCACATCGGTCAACATGGTCAACGCGCCGGTCATCGCCCGCGAGCGCGGCATCGAGGTGGCCGAGGTCAAGCACGAGCGCGAGACCGACTACAATTCGATGATCCGCCTGTCGGTCACGACGGAGAAGTACACGCGCTCCGTCACGGGGACGCTGTTCGGCGGCAAGCATCCGCGCATCGTCGAAATCAAGGGCATCGAGATCGACGCCGAGTTCGCGCCGCACATGCTCTACATCACCAATGACGACAAGCCGGGCTTCATCGGCCGGCTGGGCACGCTGCTGGGCGAGGCCAAGGTCAACATTGCGACCTTCCATCTCGGCCGCGACAAGCCGGGCGGCTCGGCCATCGCCCTGGTCCAGGTCGACCAGCCGATCTCCGCCGACCTGATGGGCAAGATCAGCGGCATCGACGGCGTGATGCAGGCCAAGGCGCTGGGGTTCTGATCCGGCATGCCATCCGCGCGCACGAAGTCGTGCCGCACGGTGGCGGCCTTCGTAGTCGCGCCGATGGTGCCGGCGGCGATCCTGGCGTGAGTGATGCTCGCCGCAGGCGGCGACTCCCAGACGCTGGGCTGCGCCACCTTCGCCGGACATCTCCTATCCGTTCGCGCTGCTGATCGGACTGCGGTCATACCTCGTGACGCGACGCAGACACTGGGACGGGCTGCGGGCCTATCTTTCCTGGGCCTCGGGCTGGGGGCGTTCTTCGTCGCTCTCTTCGCCGGCCTGGCAGGCTTCGAGGGGGATGCCGCCGACCCGGCCTGGTTTGACCTGCTGGCCAATCTCGCCGTCCTGTTGTCGCTCGTGCCCGCCTGTGCGGTCGCGTCCACCCTTGTCTTCTGGTTGATCGTTCGGCCCGACCTTCATCGGTCTTGGCAGGCCGCTGGAAAAACCCGGACTCATGGCGAATAAACGGAACAAACGAAATAAACGAAACAACTGAACCGAATGTCGCACCCCCCTGAAGCCAGGGTCGTGGTAACCTCTGACGCAACATTGTTGCTCGCCGGAACTCCTGAAAAGCCTTGTTCAATAGCCTGCTCGCGCGGCTTCGCCGATGCCGTCGAACCTTCGGCGACCTCATGCGGATATGAGAAGATGTGCGTCGCGCCGCGACGGACCCGGACGCTATGGTGTCCGCCCCCTGCAACGAGGAGGCGAGTTTCATGGCCCGGGTCGGCGAGATCGAAGAAGACGGTGGCGATCCCATCCTGAAGGCCGTGTTCGACCGGCAGCGCGAGATGTTCGGCGGCTTGCTGAACCCGACGAAGGTGATGGCGCACTGCCCGCCGATCCTGCGCGCCGCCGGCATGCTCGGCCAGTCGATCGAGCAATCGGGTCTCTTGCCCAAGGGCCTGCCGGCGCTGCTCTACGTGCGCGTCGCGACGATCAACGGTTGCCCGTTTTGAATTGATATCAATTCCAGCCGTGTGCTGGAAACGACGGACGGCGGGATGGAGAAGCTGGCCGAGGTCACGACCTGGCGTGACAGCACGCTCTTCAGCGAGGCCGAGCGGCTGGCCCTCGAATATGCCGAGCGCATCACCTACACTGATCGCAAGGTCGACGATGCGCTCGTTGACCAGCTCAAGAAGCATTATAACGACGCCCAGATCGTCGAGCTGACCGCCGCGATCGCGATGGAGAACTTCCGCTCGAAGTTCAATCCTGCCCTCGGCATCGAGGCACAGGGCTTTTGCATGGTGCCCAAACGGGGTTAGGCTGGCGGCAACAACAGAAGCCGGTGGAAACGATGACCGAGACCGTCCGCTACATGGATCGCACGAGGGACTACTATCGCGCGCTCGGCTACCCGTCCGATTACGTCTGGTCGCGCTTCGACACGGTGCCGTTCGCGCCTCTCGCCAAGCCCTTGTCCCAGGCGAGGATAGGTCTCGTCACGACGGCAAGTCCGCCCGACCTCGGCAATCGCGATGCGTCCGGCACACGGCAGGTCTGGTCGGACGCGATCTCGCCGGCGCCGGCCAAACTCTTCACCGACAACCTCGCCTGGGACAAGGAATCGACCCGTACCGACGACCGGGCCAGCTTCCTGCCGATCGAGGCCGTGCAGCACTGGGCAGCAGAGGGCCTGGTCGGCGGCGTGGCGGCGCGTTTCCATGGCGTGCCCACCGAGTACAGCCAGCGCAAGACGATGGAGTTCGATGCGCCGCGGGTCCTGGAGCGTTTGCGCGCCGACGGCGCCGACGCGGCGCTGCTCTCGCCGCTTTGACCCGTCTGCCACCAAACCGTGAGTTTGGTCGCCCGCCATCTCGAAGCCAACGGCATGCCGACCGTGATCGTCGGCTCCGCCCTCGACATCGTCGAATATTGCGGCGTACCGCGCTTCCTGTTCACGGATTTCCCGCTGGGCAATCCGTGTGGCCCGCCGTGGCGGCAGGACCTGCAGCGCACGATCGCGGGGCAGGCGCTGGGGCTCCTGCGCGATGCCGACGCGCCGCGCACCATACGGCGGTCGGATGTGCTCTGGCCGTCCGACGACGACTGGCGCCCGCGCTATGGTCGGGTAAAGCCTGAGGATGTCGAGCGCCTCAGGGCACTGGGCGAAGAGAGACGGCGCACGCAGGCGCAGGCACGGACGCCGGGGTGAAGCGGTCCGAAGGCGCTACTCCATCTGGACGTTGAGCTCGCGCAGCTTCTTGCTCCAGAAGGCGTGCTCTTCGGCGACGAACTTGGTGAATTCTGCGCGGGTGCGGTTGGGCGGCATCTCCAGCCCGTCCCGGGCCAGCGCCTCCTGCCACTTGGGGTTCTTCATCGCTTCCTTGGTCGCCTTATCGATCTTGTCGAGGATGTCGGGCGGTGTCTTGGCCGGGGCGAACAGGCCCTGCCAGCTGGTGACGACGACGTCGATCCCCTGTTCCTTCAGGGTCGGCACGTCGGGCATGGAACTGACGCGCTTGTTGCCCGTCACCGCCAGCGCCTTGAGGTTGCCGCCCTTTACCTGGGAAACCGCGGGCGGCAGCGACGAGAAGTTCATGGTGATCTGACCACTGATCACGTCGGCCACCGCCGGTCCCGTGCCCTTGTAGGGCACGTGGGTGATCTTGATGCCGGCCGCTTCCGCGAACAGCGCGCCGGCGAGGTGGTTGTTGCCGCCCACACCCGACGACGAGAAGGTGAGCTTCTCGGGATCCTTCTTGGCCATCGCCACCAGCTCGGCGGCATTCTTCACCGGCACCTTGTTCCCCACGACCAGCACGTACTGGTAGTCCGTGATCTGGCAGATCGGTGCCAGGGAGGCGAGGGTGTCGATCATGCCCTTCTGGACGTGTGGATTGATGATCACGTTGGTGCCGACGGCGACGAACAGCGACTGTCCGTCGGGTTTGGCATTCGCGACGGCGCGCAGGCCGATCGAGCCGGCGGCACCCCCTTTGTTGTCGATGATGATTTGCTGCCCGATGACCGGCGTCATCACGTGCGCCAGCTCGCGGGCATTGATGTCGGTGCTGCCACCAGCAGCATAGCCCACGACGAAGGTGACGGGGCCGGTCGGCCAGGTGGCCTGGGCGCGCAAGGTCGACGGCAGCAGCAGGGACGAGCCGCCGAGGGCCAGGGCATGACGCCGGGTGATTGGGAACATTTTCTTCCTCCTGATGCCGCGCGGTTATCCGCGTCGTGCAAGCCTGAAAACCAACAAGACCTTGAAGACAATCCCGCTCCGCAGCAAGCGGGTGCCTAGTTTTTCCCTGCCACGTATCGGCCGGCACCATCGCCCGCGAGCTTGCCCAGCACCGCGCCGGAGACCAGCCCGGTGCCACCCGGATAGTTGTGATAGAACAGTCCGCCCACCAGTTCGCCCGCCGCGAACAGGCCCGGGATCGCGTGCCCGTCGGTGTTCTCGACCTCGCCCTCGTTGCTGATCTTGAGCCCGCCGAAGGTGAAGGTGAGGCCGCAGGTCACGGCATAGGCTTCGAAGGGACCCTGGTCGATCGTGTTGGCCCAGTTGCTCTTCGGCACCGCGAGCCCGCGGGTGCCGCGGCCGTCCTTGACCGCCGGGTTGAACGGCACCTCGGTCATCACCGCCGCGTTCCATTCCTTGATGGTCTTGAGGAACTGCTGCTCGTCGACGCCCTCGAGCTTCTTCGCCAGCTCCTCGATCGTGTCGGCGCGGACCTTGGTCATGCGCTTGATGCGGTATTCGTCGCGCAGCTTGTCGAGCACCTTCGAGTCGAAGATCTGCCACGCGAACTGCTGCGGCTGCGCCAGGATCACCGCGCCGTACTTGGCGTAGGTGTAGTTGCGGAAGTCTGCGCCCTCGTCGACGAAGCGCAGGCCGTTGGCGTTCACCATGATGCCGAGCGGGTAGGAGTGTTTCTGGAAATTGTCGCCGACATCGAGGTCGCCGAACTCCGGCGCGTTCATGTCCCAGCCGACCGCGTGGCCGCCCGACCAGTTGCCGTGCGGCTTGGCGCCGATCGCCAGCGCCATGTTGATGCCGGCGCCGGTGTTGAAGCGCGTTCCGCGCACCTTGGCGAGATCCCAGGTGGGTCCGAGATAGCGCGTGCGCATCTCGGCGTTGCTCTCGAAGCCGCCGCAGGCCAGCACGACCGCCTTGGCGCCGATCCTGACCTTGCGGCCCTTGTGGCGGGCGATGACGCCGCGCACGACGCCGTCTTCCTCGATCAGCGACATCGCCGCCGTCTCGTAGTGAATGGGTATGCCGGCCTTCACCGCCGCCTTGTGTTCGAGATCGACCAGGCCCGGTCCGCCGCCCCAGGCTTCGACCGCGAGGCCGCCCCAGAACTTGTACTTGCCGTTCACCTTGAAGGCCTGGCGGCCGTAGGAGGGCTGGAAGCGCACGCCCTTGGAGCGCATCCACTTCATGGTCTCGAAGCTGCGGCCGATCAGGATGTCGGTCAGTTCCGGGTCGCAGCGGTAGTTGGTCACCCGGCCCATGTCGTCGAGATACTCGTCGGCCGAATAGCTGCCGAAATCGACGTCGTGCTTCTCGTCTTCGGTCAGGTCATAGAGCTGCACCAGATCGTCGACGCCGTGGAAGACCACGCGCATGGCGCCGGCCGTGTAGGTGCTGTTGCCGCCGCGCTCGGCCTCGGGGGCGGCCTCCAGCATGGCGACCG
>JABMNB010000094.1 GCA_013205335.1 Rhodospirillales bacterium | reverse complement strand
GCGGTAGAGGCGAAGGTGTGCCGGAGGTCGTGGATGCGGACGTCGTTCAGGCCGGCTCGTGCTCTGACCCGCGCCAGAAGGGCTGAACGTCGGTCAGCCGCGCGCCGGGGAGGGTGTCGAAGATTTTTGGCCTGTGGGCGAGGGCCACTTTGAACCGACCGAGGGCCACTGCAAGTTGCTGAAATGTCGGCATTTTGGTAAGCCGCCCCCAGCTACCAATTTTGGCCCCCGGTTTCGTGCCCAGACAGGCGCGGCCGGGGGCTTTCATTTGCGCATCTCCTGCGCCAATTTGTGACCATGGCCAACGGACACACGCAGCAGACCGACGTCATCATCATAGGCGCAGGGCCGGTGGGTCTCTTCGCCGTGTTCGAGTGCGGCATGGTCCGCCTCAACTGCCATGTCGTCGACGTGCTGGACGATGCCGGCGGGCAGTGCACGGCGCTGTATCCAGAGAAGCCGATCTACGACATACCGGGCTTTCCGCGCATCGAGGCGGCCGAGCTCATCGTCCGGCTGAAGGCCCAGGCCGCCGCCTTCCGGCCCGTCTATCACCTGGGCGAGCAGGTCCAGGCGCTGGAGCCGCTGACCGGCGGCTTCTGGAGGGTGACGACGTCCAAGGGCACGGTGCTGCAGGCCAGGGCGGTGATCGTCGCGGCCGGCGTCGGCGCCTTCGGACCCAACCGTCCGCCGCTGCCGGGCATCGAGGCCTATGAGGGCCGGAGCGTCTTCTACTACGTCACCCAGCGCGAGACCTTCCGCGGCAAGCGCGTGGTGATCGCGGGCGGCGGCGACACGGCGGTCGACTGGGCGCTGTCGCTGGCCGAGATCGCTGGCCGCGTCTCGGTGATCCACCGCCGCGACAGGTTCCGCGCCGCGCCCGATAGCGAGGCGCGGCTCAAGGCTCTGGCGAAGGCGGGCAAGATCGATCTGGTCGTGCCGTACCAGCTCCACGGTCTGGAAGGCGCAGGCGGCCAGCTCACGGCGGTGACGGTCGCCACCCTCGAAGGCGCAACGAAGCGCATCGAGGCCGACGTGCTGCTGCCGTTCTTCGGCCTCTCGATGTCGCTGGGTCCGATCGCCGACTGGGGCCTCGCGTTGGAGCGTAACCAGATCGAGGTCGATCCTGCGACGGCGGCCACGAACAAGGCCGGCATCTTCGGCGTGGGCGACGTCGTCACCTATACGGGCAAGCTGAAGCTGATCCTGACGGGCTTCGCGGAGGCGGCGATCGCCGCCCGCTCGGCCTATGCGCTGATCCATCCCGAGACGCCGCTGCACTTCGAATATTCGACGACATCGGGTGTGCCGGACGCCTGAGCGGCCCGCCGTGGACACTTTCTGCTCCGATGCAGAACTCGGTTACGAGCGGAGTCGGACGAGGTTCGTCCCGGGAGAAAGGCTCCTGTTGGACGAGGTCTATCGCCTCGCGCACCTGCCATTGGTCGCAGCCGATCATCCCGACGTCATCCATGCGCGCCCTGGTGCGACCTATCATAACGGACGGCACGAGCGCATCTTCTCGCTGGTGTTGCCGGTTCCGCACGACGCGCTGGAGCAGTCTGTCGCGTATCGGGAGCTGGAAGCCGAACTCAGGCAATCACCCTTCGCGCCGAAGATCGCCTGGGACCTTCTGCCGAAGCGCCGGGAGAGGCTCCATGCAACGATCTGCGGATCTCTCTCGAAGGATGTGCCGTACCGCATTTCCGACGATGAGAGGGCCGCTCTCAGGCAACTCGGTCCGTTGCGCATCGAGTTGCGCGGCCTGTTCTCTGGCAAAATTAACGTCGGCCGTCTCTATCTGCGTGTCTATCCAGAGTGTCGGAACGGCATGAACCTGCTGCGGCGGATCCAGAGCGCCCTCGGCAGGCCCGAGACGGACCTGTACCTCGTCGGCCTGTTCAACTTCGTCGATCACTTGGAGGCCGTGGAAGCGGCGGCGCTGCACGACCTCGTCCAGCGCTGGTGGCACCGTTCCATCCTGACGCTCGACGTGACCGCGCTCTGGCTCCTCGGCGCCTCCGACGACCTCGTCCTGGATGCGAGAGTAGAGGACGTGATTCCCCTGGAGTGAGCCGCCTTCAGGCGCCGGCGGCACGACGCTCTCGGCGAAGGGGCAGGCCACGACCCGTCCTTCCGTGCTGGCACCTTCCTGTAGGGGGCTCAGTAGGGCTTCCACCACAACCCCTGGGATGGCTCCGCGGGGCAGAGTCGTTTCGACTGTTTCGTTTATTTCGTCTATTTCGTTTGTGCTCGTTGACGATGTCGCCGTGGCGCAGGGTCGGAACGAGCAGGCGATCGATGCAGGGGCCGGACTCCCGGTCTCCAATAGCGAGGGACCCGCCGCCTACG
Source organism: Rhodospirillales bacterium (assembly GCA_013205335.1). Lineage (GTDB taxonomy): Bacteria > Pseudomonadota > Alphaproteobacteria > Reyranellales > Reyranellaceae > Reyranella. Next base: position 1,539 of record JABMNB010000094.1, on the reverse strand, counting down.
CCGCCGCGGAGAGCTTGCGCAGGGCGGCCAGGCGGCGGGCGTAGGGCGGATCGTTTTCCGGAACCAGGACCGGCGGCACGATGCTTTCGGCGAAGTGGCAGGCGACGACCTGTCCTTCTGCACCTGCGCCATCCTGCAGGGGCCGCAGCAGGGGCTCGTCGATCCGGCAGCGGTCCTGGGCATGGGCGCAACGGGTGTGGAAGCGGCAGCCCTTGGGCGGATTGAGCGGGCTCGGCACGTCGCCCGTGAGGCGTATGCGGGCGCGCTGGGCGGTCGGATCGGGCACCGGCACCGCCGACAGTAGGGCCTGCGTGTAGGGATGGCGCGGCCGGGCGAACAGGCTGCGCTTGGGCGCCAGCTCGACGATCTTGCCGAGATACATGACGGCGACGCGGTCGGAGATGTGGCGCACGACCGCGAGATCGTGGGCGATGAAGATGTAGGAAAGGCCCAGCTTGCGCTTCAGGTCCTGCAGCAGGTTGATGACCTGCGCCTGGATCGACACATCGAGCGCCGACACCGGCTCGTCGCAGACGATCAGCCTGGGCTGCGAGGCGAGCGCCCGGGCGATGCCGATGCGCTGGCGCTGGCCGCCCGAGAATTCGTGCGGATAGCGCAGTGCGTGCCAGGCCGAGAGGCCGACCTCGCCCAGCAATTCGTCGATGCGCCGGCGCAGGGCCGCACCCGAGGCGAGGCCGTGCAGGCGCAGCGGCTCGGCCAGGGTCTCACCCACGGTGAGGCGCGGGTTCAGTGAGGCATAGGGGTCCTGGAAGATAATCTGCATGTCGCGGCGCAGGTCGCGCAGCGCGCCGCGGCCGAGGCCGCGCACGTCGCGTCCGGCGAAGCGGATCGTTCCCTCGGTGGCCTCGATCAGGCGCAACACCAGCCGGCCCGTCGTCGACTTGCCGCAGCCCGATTCGCCCACGATCGCCAGCGTCTCACCCGGCGCCACGTCGAAGGTGAGGCCGTCGACCGCACGCACGGTGCCGATCGCACTCTGGAAGACGATGCCGCGCTTCACCGGGAAATGCTTGGTGAGGCCGGTGACGGAAAGCAGAGGTTCGCTGGTCATGCGGCGGCCTCGGCGAGGGCGATGTCGAGCGGGGCCTTCCAGCACGCCGTGCGGTGGCCGGGCGCGATCTCGCGCAAGCTGGGCTGCTCGGCCTGGCAGCGCGCGTCGGCCAGCGGGCAGCGCGGGCTGAAGCGGCAGCCGGGCGGCAGGGCGTAGGGATTGGGCACCACGCCCTCGATGGCGGTGAGGCGTTCGTCGCCGTCGCTGCCCAGCCGCGGGATCGAGCCCAGGAGGCCCAGCGTATAGGGATGCTGCGGGTCGGCGAACAGGAGGTCGACCGGCGCTTCCTCGACGATGCGGCCGGCATACATGACGATCACGCGGTGCGCGAGTTCCGCCACGACGCCGAGATCGTGAGTGATCAGCATGATGGCGGCGCCCGTACGTTCGCGCAGGTCGCGCAGCAGGTCGAGGATCTGCGCCTGTATGGTGACGTCGAGCGCCGTGGTCGGCTCGTCGGCGATCAG
>JABMNB010000093.1 GCA_013205335.1 Rhodospirillales bacterium | reverse complement strand
GCTCACCGTATCGTCCTCGTCGAGCATCACCGACGGCACGCCGCGCTGGGCCAACGCCAGCGCCAGGGTCGGACCGGCCATGCCGGCGCCGACGATCACGACCGGCCGGCGCTCGCTCCTGCCATCGAGCTCGGAGGGCCGCCTGTAGGGATAGTGGCGATACTCGTACGAACTCATGGGAGCGCGCCACTGAGAGGGCGGAGAATACTCCGCCCGGAGTGGCGCTCATGCTCATGAGGAAGTTGCGCCACTGGAGTGGCGCGCTCCCATGAAAGCATCGTCAGTCCGCCTTTTCGAGCGCGGCCCACATCTCGATGTCGCGCTCGGCCGTCCAGATACGCGGATGATCGAGGCCCTTGGCCTCGTCGTAGGCACGCGAAACGTCGAACGGCATGCAGTGTTCGAAGATGACCCAGTTGCCGTAGCGCGGCTGCAGGGCCGCCATCGCCTTGTCGTAGGCCTGCTTCAGCGAATCACCGGTCCCGGCGCTCTTCTCGACGACCTTGTAGAGGTCGCTGAGGAAGGCCTGCGTCCCGGCGATGCCCTCCTCGACCGGGCCTTCGCCGATCAGCGCGTCGCCACGGCCGGGCACCAGGGCCTCGGCCTTGAGGTCCCGCAGCTTCTGCAAAGTCCCCGGCCAATCCTTGTAGTGCGCGTCTCCGCAATAAGGCGTGGCGCCATACTCGACGAGGTCGCCGCTGAACAGCGTCCGCTCCTCGGGCAGCCAGACGATCGTGTCGCCCTTGGTGTGGCCGCGCCCGGCATGGATGATGTCGACCTGCAGCTTGCCCAGCCACAGGGTCATGCGGTCGTTGAAGGTGATGGTGGGCCAGGTCAGGCCCGGGATGGTCTCCGCCGCCTGGAACAGGCGTGGAAAGCGCTGCAGCTCGGACTTGTAGTCCTGTGCCCCGCGCTCGACGATCATCTCGCGCGTCGCTTCGCTGCAGATGATGTGCTCGGGCGCATAGCCGCTGGCGCCGAGCACGCGGACGGCGTGATAGTGCGACAGCACCACATACTTGATCGGCTTGTCGGTGACGGTGCGGATGCGCTCGATCACCTGCTCCGCCATTTTCGGCGTCGCCTGCGCATCGATCACCATGACCGCGTCGTCGCCGACCACGATGCCGGTGTTGGGGTCGCCCTCCGCGGTGAAGGCGTAGGCGTGTTCGGAAAGGCGACTGAAGGTGATCTTCTTGTCCGCCATATCCGCCTGCGAGGCGAACGCCTTGGCCATCGATAGTCCCCCGTTACTGGTTGCCGTGAACCTATGCAGCGGGCGGGCGCCAAGTCAAAGCGCAGCTATTCACAGGCGGATCAGTCGGAGCCGTACTTGTGATAGCTCCCGCGGTCGCCGGTGCGGACGGTGACGTCGAACGTATCGCTGTCGCGCTCCATCCGGAGCTTCACCACGGAACCCGCCGGGCCGATCGACCAGAGCTTGCGGTAGAAGTCGCCGACATCGTCGAGCACCTCACCGTTCAGCGCGTGCAGGATGTCGCCGCGTTGCAGGCCCGCCCGGTCGGCGGGTCCACCGTCGGAAATGCCGCCGACCACGAGCTGGCCCATATGCTCGACCGTGTAGAGGCCGAGCCACGGGCGCGGCGCCGTCGACAGGCGGCCCGTGGAGGCCAGCTCCCCGAAAATCGGCTTCAGCCGATTGATCGGCACATACATGTTGCCCGGGAACGCCGGGGAACCCGGGCCCAGGGCCTCCTGGACCAGCAGCGAGCCGACACCCAGCAGTTCGCCATCCTGGCCGATCAGGGCCGAGCCGCCCCACAGCGGGTAGGCCGGCACGGTGAAGATGGCGCTGTCGAGCAGATACTCCCAGTAGCCGGCGAACTCCCGCCGGCCGGCGACCTTGACCTTGAGGGTCGCCTTCTCGCCGCCCAGGCCGGCGACATAGGCCTCGCTGCGCAGGATCAGGGAATCGGAGTCGCCGAAGCGCATGGGCGTCAGCCGCATCGGCGTCTCGGTCCGTACGAGGCCGAAGCCGCTTTCGTAGTCGTAACCGACGATGTGGGCAGCCAATTCGTTGCCGTCGATGTCGGTGATCGTGACGGTATCGGCTTCCATGATGAGGTAGCCGATGGTGAGGACCAGTCCCTCGTCGTCAACGAGAATGCCATGACCTTCACGCTCCGTGCCCAAAGTCTGGGCCGAGCGGCGGCTTTCCGGAATGGTGGTCCTGACGCCGACCACGGCGGGCAGTGCCGCCACGACCGCGGGCGGCAGGTTGGAACCGCCGCCGGGGGTGCGGGCAACGACGCCCTCGTCGCCCGGTGGAGGCCAATGGCCTGCCCCGTTTGCGGAACCGTTCAACCCTCGGGCCATCCGCACACCTCCGCCGCGCACCACGCGCGTCCACAGTCTCAAAGATAGGCGTCCGCCGCCCCGATTGCTATATGACGGTGCATGGCGCCTCCCGCCGATCCGTTCGAAATCACAGATGACCCCGTTCCGGCCGATCCCCTGCCGGCGCGGCGCTCCGTTGCGACCTCGGCCCATCTGGAGGGGCTGAACGACGAACAACGCCAGGCCGTCACCCATGCCGGTGGGCCGCTTCTGGTGCTGGCCGGCGCCGGCACCGGGAAGACCCGGGTACTCACCACCCGCATCGCCCATCTGCTGCTCACCGGCCAGGCCCGCACGTCGCAGATCCTGGCCGTCACCTTTACCAACAAGGCGGCGCGCGAAATGCTCGACCGCGTGGCGAAGCTGATCGGCGGCGCAGCCGACGGGATGTGGCTCGGAACCTTCCACGCGATCGGCGT
>JABMNB010000092.1 GCA_013205335.1 Rhodospirillales bacterium | reverse complement strand
TCCTGACCATGGCCCACGCCTATGTCACCGCCTATGAGACCGAAAAGGCTCTGCGCAGCGCGCTGGACTTCGGGGACCTGATCGTCAAGACGCTGGAGCTTTTGACTAAGCGATCAGCAAGCGCTTGGGTGCTCTATAAGCTCGACGGCGGCATTGACCATGTGCTGGTCGACGAGGCGCAGGACACCAATCCCGACCAGTGGGAAGTGATCCGCCGGCTCACCGAGGAGTTCTTCGTGGGCGAAAGCGCGGTCGGCCGCAGCCGCACCATCTTCGCCGTCGGCGACACCAAGCAGTCGATCTTCGGGTTCCAGCGCGCCGACCCCCGCAAGCTTAAGGAGATGCGGGAGTGGTTCGGCGAACGCAGCCGCATCGCCGACAGGATCTTCGTGCCGGTCGAACTCAACGTCTCGTTCCGCTCGACGCCGGCCGTTCTGGAGGCGGTCGACTGGGTGTTCGGTGAAATCGAGGCCGCGCGCGGCGTCGCCCGTCCGGGCGACGTGATCCACCTGCCCAGCCGCAAGAACGAACCCGGCCGCGTCGAGCTGTGGCCGCTGGTCGCCGCCAGCGAGGACAAGGCCGACACCACGGACATCGAAGGCACCGGCGCAGGCGCGGCGCATGCCCTGCCGCACGAACGGCTGGCCCGCCTGATTGCGGTGCATGCCAAGGGACTGATCGGTCAAGAGCGGCGCTCCCGCGACGGCGAGACGCTGCATGCCGGACATTTCATGGTGCTGGTACGGCGGCGCAACGAGTTCGTGAACGCGCTGGTCCGCGCGCTGAAGCGCGAGGGCGTCGAGGTCGCGGGCGTCGACCGGCTCAATCTCGGCCAGGAACTGGCGATCCAGGACCTGCTGGCGATGGCGCGCTTCGTCCTGCTGCCGCAGGATGACCTCAATCTCGCGGCCCTCCTGAAGTCGCCGCTGATCGGGCTCGACGAAGAGCAGCTCTTCACCCTGGCCTGGAAGCGCACCGGCCATCTGTGGCGTGCTCTGCGCGAGCGCGCCACCGAGGCGCCGTTCGCCGCCGCCTGCGCTATCCTGCTCGACTGGCTGAAGCACGCCGACTCCGACACGCCGTTCGACTTCTTCGCCCGCGCGCTCGGCCCGCAAGGCGGCCGTCGGCGGCTGCTGGAGCGGCTGGGTCGCGAGGCCTCGGATCCGATCGACGAGCTGCTGGCGCGGGCGCTGCAGTACCAGGGCATCGAAGGCGGCTCGCTGCAGGGCTTCCTGCGCTGGTTCGAGACGGGCGGCGGCGAGATCAAGCGCGACCTCGACCAGAACCGCCGGCGCGAGCTGCGGATTCTGACCGTGCACGCATCGAAGGGCCTTCAGGCGCCGATCGTCTACCTGCCCGACACGACACGCGTGCCGCGCGACTCCGAGCGGCTGCTGGCCGGCGCCGACGGCGAGGCACGGCTCTGGCTGCCGCGCACCGACGACGCCAACGACGCCGCCCGCGCCTGGCGGAGCGAAGCGCGCGACCGCGCGCTGGAGGAGCAGAACCGGCTTCTCTATGTCGCCATGACACGCGCCGAGGACCGTCTCTATGTCGGCGGTTGGCACGGCGCCCGCAAGCCGGATCGCGGCTGCTGGTACGAACGCATCGAGGCCGGCCTGCGCGCCAGCTGCGAGGCCGAGATCGGTCGCGCCGTGGCCCGGCCGTTCGACTTCACGCCGCTCGTGGCCGACGGCTGGTCGGGCGATGGTTACGAATTGACGAACGAAGGTCGCATCGCTGAAGCCGAGCAGAGCGAGCTGCCGATCGCCGACGAGGCGCCGCTGCCGGACTGGTGGACCAAGCCCGCGCCGGGCGAACCCGATCCGCCGACCCCGCTCGCGCCCTCGCGGCCTCTGCCGGACGAGGCCGCGGCGGAACCTCGCGCCTATAGTCCGCTGATCGCCGACGATCCCCGCCGCTGGCAGCGCGGCCTGCTGCTCCACGATCTGCTGCGCCATCTTCCCGGTCTGCCCCCGGCGGAGCGGGCCGCGGCCGCCCACCGCTTCCTCGCGCAGCCCGCGCATGGGCTCACGGCGGAGGATGTGCAGCACTGGGCCGACGAAGCGCTGGCCGTGACCGAGGCGCCGGAGCATGCCGCCTTGTTTGCCCAGGGATCGCGCGCGGAAGTGCCGTTGATCGGCACCCTGCAGACGCCGCGCGGCACCTTCACGGTGAGCGGCCAGGTCGATCGGCTGGCCGTATCGGCCACGGAAGTGCTGATCGTCGACTACAAGACCAACCGTCCACCGCCCGAATCGGCCGAGGGCGTGGCGCTGGCCTATCGCCGCCAGCTCGCGCTCTATCGTGCCCTGCTCCGGCGTATTTATCCCGGCCGTACGGTGAGGGCCTTCCTGCTCTGGACGGCGGCGCCGAGGCTCATGGAGATCGCCGCAGAAACCCTAGATAAATCAATGCCTTATGGTGCCGCATCTTGACTCGGGGGGCGTGCGTTCCTAGCTTCCCCGACAAGGGCGGCGCCGGTCCACCGACCGGCCTGTAGTTTTGGAGAATCCACGATGACCGTCAAAGCAACCGATGCTTCCTTCGAAGAGGAAGTCCTGAAGTCCGACACGCCCGTCCTCGTCGACTTCTGGGCCGAATGGTGCGGCCCCTGCCGCATGATCGGCCCGTCGCTGGAAGACATCGCCAAGGACATGGACGGCAAGCTCAAGGTCGTGAAGGTCAACATCGACGAGAACCCGATGGTACCGACGCGCTATGGCGTCCGTTCGATCCCGACTTTGCTGCTGTTCAAGAACGGCCAGGTCGCGGCCACCAAGATCGGCGCCGAGCCGAAGCAGAAGCTGGTGAGCTGGATCAACTCGGTCGTCTGAGGAACGCGGGCGTCTGACGAATGCGGGCCGCTAACCGTTACGGACGAGGACCTCGCCCGCGATGTAGAGCGAGCCGCAGATGAGGATGCGCATCGGCGCGGGCTGGGTGGCCAACAGGTCTTCCAGCGCCGCGCCGATGTCGTTTGCGGGGGCGCATTCCAGGCCGACCTCGGCTGCCTTGGCGCAGGCTTCGGGCGGCGTGTAGGCGGCGTGACCTTCGGGAAACGGCACCGCGCGCGCCGCCGTGGCGTGGCGCGCCAGCGGCCGCAGGAAGCCCGAGGCGTCCTTGGTCGTCTGCATGGCAAAGACGAGATAGAGCGGCAGCGCCGCCGGCTCCATCGACCACTCCGCCGCCATGCGGCCGAGAACGATGCCACAATCCTCGTTGTGGCCGCCGTCGAGCCAGAGTTCGCAGCCGGGCGGCAGCGAGCTTGGCAGCGGCCCCTTGGTGAGACGTTGCAGGCGCGCCGGCCACTCCACGGACGCGAGCCCCTGGCGAATCGCGGCGTCGCCGATTTCGAAGCGTGCCGCCCGCAGACGCTCGATGCAGGCGACGGCGGTCGCAGCGTTGTCGATCTGGTGTGCTCCCGCCAGCGCGGGTGCGGGCAGATCGAGCGTGAGGAGATCGCTTTCGTAGCGGAAGCCCGTCTCCTTCGGCATCACCTGCCACTCACGGCCCATTCGGAACAAGGGCGCCGCGAGCCTCGCCGCCTCGGTCTCGATCACCTGCGCACTCACCTCGCGCTGACGGCCGATCACGGCCGGTGTCGCGCGCTTGATGATGCCTGCCTTCTCCCAGGCGATGCCTTCGAGCTTATCGCCCAGGAAGCCCGTGTGGTCGTAGCCGACCGGTGTGATGGCCGACAATGCCGGCTCGATCACGTTGGTGCTGTCGAAGCGGCCTCCCATGCCGACCTCTATGATGCCGAGGTCGGCCGGCGCGCGCGAGAAGGCCAGGAATGCGAGTGCCGTGGTGATATCGAAGAAGGAGATGGGCGTTTCGCCTTGCGCCTCCTCGCACTCGGTCAGCGTCTCGTCGAGTTCCCGATCGTCGATCAGCCTGCCGGCGATGCGAATGCGCTCGTTGAAGCGCACGAGATGGGGCGACGTATAAACATGGACGCGATACCCCGCGGCTTCGGCCATGGCGCGCAGATAGGCGACCAGCGAGCCCTTGCCGTTGGTGCCGGCAACATGGATCAGCGGCGGCAGTTTCTTTTCCGGCGATCCCAGCCGCTCCAGCAGACGCTGAATGCGTTCCAGCCCGATGGTGATGACCCTCGGATGGTGACTCATCAGACGCTGGACGATCGGATCGTTTGCAGTCACGTCGGCGCCCCGTTAACGCGGCGACGCCACCGCGAGGCCGCGGCTTTCGACGATGAGTGGATCCATGAACAGCGAAACCATCCGGATCAGGGTCTCGCGCAGCTTGTGACGATGCACGACGGCATCGACCATGCCGTGCTCCAGCAGATATTCCGAGCGCTGGAAGCCGGGCGGCAGCTCCTGGCGAATCGTGTCCTGGATCACGCGCGGGCCGGCGAAGCCGATGATGGCGTCGGGCTCGGCGATATGAACGTCGCCCAGCATGGCGAACGAGGCGGAGACGCCGCCGGTCGTCGGATCAGTCAGCACCACGATATAGGGCAGGCCCGCTTCCTTGACCTTGCGCACGGCGATCGTCGTACGCGTGAGCTGCATCAGCGAGAGGATGCCCTCCTGCATGCGCGCGCCGCCCGAGGCCGAAAAGACGATCAGGGGCGCCTTGCGGGCGACGGCGAGTTCCGCGGCCATCACCAGCCCCTCGCCCACGGCGGTGCCCATCGAGCCGCCCATGAAGCCGAAGTCGAGCAGCGCCAGAATGGAAAGGCGGCTGCCCATCAGGCCGCTCGCCACGACCAGCGCGTCGGTCGAGCCCTCGGCCTTGGCCTGGGCCTCTTTCAGGCGGGCGTCATAGCGCTTGGTATCGCGGAACTTGAGCGGGTCGGCGACGACACGCGGCAGCGGATGCAGTTCGTACTTTCCCTCGTCGAAGAGGAACGGCAGCCGCTTCAGCGGCCGCAGCCGCATATGGTGGCCGCAGTGGCTGCAGACCTCCTGGTTGGCTTCCCAGTCCCGCGTGAACAGCATCTGCTCGCACTTGGGACACTTCAGCCACAGATTGTCCGGCGACTCCTTGCGGGCGACCAGCGCACGCAGCTTGGGGCGGACGAAATTGGTCAGCCAATTCATGGGCGCGGTATCGCACGAATGAGGAGACGGGCCAAGGTCAGCGCCAGAACCCGGCGAAGGGCGCCGCGAAGTCCGAAGGTTTCTTCACCTGGCAGAAAGATTTCCGGGCCTGATAGTCGGCGCACAGTTTCTGTGCCGCCCCGGGCTCGAGATCGGCAATGATGGCGGCCTGTTTCGTCACCTTATTGGACGTAACGGGCAGGATGTACTCCTTGCCGTGGTGCCCGACGCCCATTGCCATGAGCCTCGCCTGTCCGGCATCGAACGTATTCTTCGCCGTCCTCCAGTCACCGAACGTGCCGAGCCATACCGCATCTCCGGGCATGTCGTAGCGGATCGTGCCGCATTCGCCGTAGGGCAGCACGGTCGGGGGCCCGCCCTCGCCGTTGCGCAACTGCCAGACCTTCTGGCGGCTGCCGGCCGTCTTGAGGGCAAAGGCCTCGTCGAACAGGCGGACCAGGAACTCGTCTCGCAGGTCGGCGCGGCGGAACCCGAAGGCGACGGCGACCAGCCGCCTCCCGTCGCGCACCGCGCTGCCCACGATGTTGAAACCCGAGGCGCAGATGAAACCGGTCTTCAGGCCGTCGGCATAGGGCGAATAGAGATCGAGGAACTTGATTCCCGGCCCGATCCTCTGATTGCCCAGCATGAACTCCCTGGTGCGGAAGTAGCCGTAGTACTGCGGAAACTCCTTCATCAGGGCAAGGGCGAGGATGGCCATGTCGCGCGCCGTGGTCGTCTGGCCCGAATCGGGCAGGCCGTTGGCGTTGCGGAAGGTCGTGGCCGTCATGCCGAGGCGCGAGGCGGTCTCGGTCATGCGCTGGGCGAAGGCGGGCTCGGACCCCGAGATGCGTTCGCCGAAGGCGGTGGCCACGTCGTTGGCCGAACGGGCGACCAGTGCCTGAAGGCCCTGCTCCACCGTGATCCCCTGCCCCGGCGCCAGGACCAGCTTGGACGCCGGCTTGTTGCGCGCATTCTCCGTGAAAGGAAGCGTCGTGCCGAGCGTCAGGCGGCCGGCCTTCAGCTCCTCGAAGACGACATAGATCGTCATCACCTTGGTGAGCGAAGCCGGATACCAGAGAGCACCGGCATTGCGATCCAGCAGGGCCTCGCCGGTCGCCACGTCGACGACGACATAGGGTCCGGCCGGGACGGGCCCGGAGGGCGAGGCGACGGTGGCGATCTGGGCCCGCGCGGGGGCCAGCGACAGGGCGACCAGGCCCAGGATGCATAGCAGAAAACGCACGTTCAAAGCCATCGATGCAGGAGGGAAGCTCAGCATACGCCCTTCCAACGGCCCACGGGAGGCATTAGATCGGAAGAATGCTCAAAGTCATGATCGCTCCCGTCACCCCGTTCCAGCAGAATTGCTCCATCGTATGGTGCGACGAAACCATGGAAGGCACCGCCGTCGATCCGGGCGGCGACTTCGACATGCTGCAACAGGCGATCGGCCAGCAGGGCATCAAGGTGACCAAGGTGCTGCTGACCCACGGCCATGTCGACCATGCGTCAGCCGCCGGCACCATGGCCGAGCACTACGGCGTCAAGATCGAGGGGCCGCACGAGGACGACCTGTTCCTCATCGAAGGCCTGCCGGACTCCGGCGCCAAATACAATTTCCCCGTCTACAAGCCTTTCGTGCCCGACCGCTGGCTGACGCACGGCGAGACGGTCACCCTGGGCAACCTCACCCTCGACGTGGTGCACTGCCCCGGCCACACGCCGGGCCACGTCGTGTTCGTGAACAGGCCCGCGAAGGTCGCGTTCGTGGGCGACGTGCTGTTCCGCGGCTCGATCGGCCGCACGGATTTTCCGCGCGGCAACCACGACCAGCTCCTCGATTCGATCCGCAAGCGCCTGTGGCCGTTCGGCGACGACATCACCTTCGTCCCCGGCCACGGCCAGACCTCCACGTTCGGCTGGGAGCGCAAGACCAACCCCTACGTCGCCGATCTCAACTTCGAAGACTAGGGATCGCTACGACGAAACCATCGGGACACGCCCGCCAAGTGCGTCCAATCTCATGCACAGCCACATCCAGCCAAAACGGTCGACGATCTTTGTGGAACCGCTTTCCTTGACGAGCGCCTCCAGCGGTCGCTCGGTGCGCGCATCGAACAGGACGGCCTCATCGCAAGCGTCCCAATAGTCTGCGAGCATCATCAATCCACTGCGGTGGCGTCGGTTGATGGTTTCGGTGTCGATATTATGTCCACCTCCCATCACTCGCTGCTTCACTCGAAGTTCGTTCAGCTGCGGAAATGGCGTAAACAAAAAGATCAGCCGCGTCTGATATCCAGTCGCCTTCGCGTCTTCCACGAAGCGTAAAAGCGATCGCGTTGCCAAAGTCGTCTCGATGCAAAACGAACGGCGAAGTGCCAAGCGAGATCGTCGCTCCCGGAGCATTTGACGGGCTGCCGCAATCGCAACAGCAGCCACATCATTTGGCCTGATGCCCCGAGCAATGTCGTCGGCATTGAGGAATGCATTCGTCTTGATGAAGTCGGCCAGGTTCGCGTGCGCGAATGTCGTCTTCCCGACCCCGTTGGGGCCTGCCAGGATCACGAAATAGGGCTTGGTCACTCGGGATTTTGAACGGGCAGGTGTTCTACTGCCACGCGTCGACCATCTGGATAGATCGCGTAGATTGTCGATTCATCAGAGACGAAAACCGGTAAGCCACGAGCATGCGCATCCTTGATGGCAGCAGCGACACCACGTTGGATGCCCACGGCCATTTCGTCGATCGTCGGAACAACGATGTCCATGCACAGAGACTAGATCAAAGACCGGTATCCGGCAACGAAGGCCCAGACCTAGGCCTTCCGAACGCCCCGTACGCCGTCGGCGAGCGCCTTGATGTAGGCGAATACGCCCGGCACGAGATCGGGCTTGGGTTTGCCCTGGTCGTCGAGGCCCGCCTTCACGCGCTCGACGATGGCCGAACCCACGACCGCGGCATCGGCGTGACGCGCGATGGCCGCGGCCTGATCTGGCGTGCGGATACCGAAGCCCACACCGATCGGCAATTTGGTGTGACGCTTGATGCGCTCGACATGGGTGCGCACGGCTTCTTCCGTCGCCGAACTGGTGCCGGTAATGCCGAGCACCGAGACGAAATAGACGAAGCCGGAGGCATACTTCAGCACCGCCGGCAGGCGTTCGTCGTCGGTGGTGGGAGCCGTCAACAGCACGGTGTCGATGCCGGCCGCGACCGCATAGGGCTTGAGTTCGTCGGCCTCTTCCGGCGGCAGGTCGACCAGGATGAAACCGTCGACACCGGCGGCGGCGGCTTCCTTGCAGAAGCGCTCGGGACCGCGCTGGTAGACGAGATTGTAATAGCCCATGAGCAGGATCGGCGTGTCGTTGTCGCCGGTTTCCTTGCGAAAGCGGCGCACCATGTCGAACGTCGCATCGACGGTGATGCCGGCCTTCAGCGCGCGTTGACCCGCGAGCTGGATCGACGGGCCATCGGCCATCGGGTCGGTGAAGGGCATGCCGAGCTCGATGAGATCGGCGCCGGCCGCCGGCAGACCTTTCAGGATCTGGTAGCTGACGTCGAGATTGGGATCGCCGGCGGTGACATAGGTCACGAGACCGGCGCGCTGGTCGGCCTTGAGCTGGGCGAAACGTTTGGCGATGCGGCTCATGGTCAGATCTTCATCCCAAGGCGCTCGGCTACGGCGAAGACATCCTTGTCGCCGCGTCCGCAGAGATTCATCACCAGCAGATTGTCCTTCGGCAAGGTGGGCGCGAGCTTGATCACATGCGCCAGGGCGTGGGCCGGCTCGAGCGCCGGAATGATGCCTTCCAACTTGCACAGCATCTGGAAGGCGCCGAGTGCGTCGTCGTCGGTGGCCGAAACGTATTCGATGCGGCCCGTCTCCTTCAGCCAGGAATGCTCGGGCCCGATTCCGGGGTAATCGAGCCCGGCGGAGATCGAATGCGCCTCGGTAATCTGGCCTTCCTTGTCCTGAAGGAGGTAGGTCCGGTTGCCGTGCAGCACGCCCGGGCGGCCACCCGTGAGCGACGCGGCATGCTCGCCGGTCTCCACACCCTTGCCGCCCGCCTCGACGCCGACGAGGCGCACCCCCTTGTCGTCGAGGAAAGGATGGAACAGGCCCATCGCATTCGAGCCGCCGCCGATGCACGCCACCAGCGTGTCGGGCAAACGGCCCTCGGCCTTCATCATCTGCACGCGCGTCTCGTTGCCGATGACGCACTGGAAATCGCGCACCATCGCCGGATAGGGATGCGGGCCCGCCACGGTGCCGATGCAGTAGAACGTGTTCTCGCAGGTCGCGACCCAGTCGCGCAGCGCCTCGTTCATGGCGTCCTTGAGCGTGGCCGAACCCGCCTTCACGGCGCGCACCTCGGCCCCCAGCATGTTCATGCGCACGACGTTAGGCGCCTGGCGGTCGACGTCGACGGCCCCCATGAAGACCACGCAGGGAATGTCGAAAAGCGCACAGGCGGTCGCGGTGGCGACGCCATGCTGGCCGGCGCCGGTCTCGGCGATGACCCGCGTCTTGCCCATGCGCCTCGCCAGCAGGGCCTGACCGATGGCGTTGTTGATCTTGTGTGCGCCGGTGTGGAGCAG
>JABMNB010000091.1 GCA_013205335.1 Rhodospirillales bacterium | reverse complement strand
GTTACCGCCAAGGCGCGCAGCTTGCCGGACTTGATCTGCGGGATCGATTCCGAAATGGGCGCAAAGATCACCTGGACGTGGCCGGCGAGCAGATCGGCGACCGCAGGCGCGCCGCCCTTGTACGGCACGTGGACCAGGTTCACCCCGGTCATCATCTTGAAGAGTTCGCAGGTGATGTTCTGCGGCGTGCCCTGGCCAGCCGATCCGTAGTTGATCTTGCCCGGGTTGGCCTTGGCGTAGGCGATTAGTTCGGGCAGCGTGTTCGCCGGCACCGCCGGGTTCACCACGACGAGATAGGCCAGTCGCGCGGAATAGATGACCGGCGCGATGTCGCGCATGAAGTCGAAGCTGAGATTGGAATAGAGGGCGGCGTTGATCGCATGCGGCGTCACGACCTGCAGCAGCGTGTAGCCGTCGGGCGCCGCCTTGGCGACGGTCTCTGTGCCGATGTTCCCGCTGGCGCCGGGCTTGTTCTCGACGATGAACTGCTGCCCGAGGCGCTCGGTCAGCCATTCCGCCATCAGGCGTCCCTGGATGTCGGTCGCGCCGCCGGCGGGAAAGCCGACGACGATGCGGGCGGGCCGGGACGGATAGGCCTGCGCCTGCGCCAGGCTGGGCACGAGCGGCAACGCGGCGGCACCGATGGCGAGGTGCGCCAGGGAACGGCGACGAATTATCATGATTGCTGCCTCCACAGTTTCATTACGACGCACGTACGCAACGCAACTGGACGCTCAGCGCAGGCAGACTACATCGGTCCTGTGTGGCGGCGGAAGGGAGCAATTCTCACAGGAGCTCCTCGGATATTTTCGCTGCGCCGCAATATTTCGTGGCGGTGGCCCTGGCGCGTGGCGAACTGGTTGTTGCCGGGATCGTCCTTGCCGGTCAGCAGGCGGAACGCATCGGATTTCACCGAGACGTTCGAGGCCCGCTTCTTCGAGCACATTGTGCCATGGCACCGCCCGGTGCCACGGTCGAAGTCGATGTCCGCCTCGAAGCGGACCCGGCCGCGATGAGACGAGCCTGATAGGCCGTTTGCGCCGTGCAACGATCCTCAGCCGACGCCCCTTCGTAAAGGGCGCCGACGGGAAGAGGTTGCCTAGCTGAACGCCTCGTCCCAGGAGCCGCGCGTCGAGGCCTTGGAGTATTCGGTCGAGCGGTTCTCGAAGAAGTTGGTGTGCTCGATGGCGTTCATCATCTGGTCCATCCACGGCAGCGGGTTCTTGGCGTCCGCGCGATAGATGGGCTGCAGGCTGAGCTGGGTCAGGCGGCGGTCGGCGATGTAGCGGATGTAGCGCTTCACGTCGACGGCGGTCATGCCCTCGATGCCGCCCATTTCGAAGGCGAGATCGATGAAGGCATCCTCGTGGTCGACGATCGTCGAGCAGGCGACGTAGATCTCGCGCTGCAGCTCCTCGGTCCAGACTTCCGGGTTCTCCTGCACGAAGGTGCGGAACAGGCGGATAATCGAATTGCAGTGCAGCGTCTCGTCGCGCACCGACCACGTCACGATCTGGCCCATGCCCTTCATCTTGTTGAAGCGCGGGAAGTTCATCAGCATGGCGAAAGAGGCGAACAGCTGCAGCCCCTCGGTGAAGGCGCCGAACACGGCCAGCGTCTTGGCGATGTCGGCCTTCGAGTCGACGTTGAAGTTCTGCATATAGTCGTACTTGTCCTTCATCTCCTTGACGGTGAGGAAGACCGAGTACTCCGTTTCAGGCATGCCGATCGTGTCGAGCAGATGGCTGTAGGCGGCGATGTGGACCGTCTCCATGGCGGAGAAGGCGGCCAGCATCATCTGCACTTCCGTGGGTTTGAAGACCCGCGAGTAGTGCTTCATGTAGCAGTTGTTCACCTCGACATCGGCCTGGGTGAAGAAGCGGAAAATCTGCGTCAGCAGGTGGCGCTCGCTGTCGGTCAGCTTGTTGCGCCAGTCCTTCACGTCGTCGGCCAGCGGCACTTCCTCGGGCAGCCAGTGGATGCGCTGCTGCGTCAGCCAGGCGTCGTAGGCCCAGGGATAGTGGAACGGCTTGTAGATCGGCTTGGCGTCGAGAAGTGACATGGCGCGGGCGTCCAATATGTCGGGCGAATGAATGGGGTCGCTTGAAATGAAAATCCCCTGCCGCGGTCCCGAGAGCCGGGAACGCGACAGGGGTACAACGCTGGTTACTGGCAGCTAAGACATTCTTCGTAGTCATTGCTCTGAGTACCCGGCGGCGTTCCGAGCGGCAGAGAAGAGGGAGCATCGATTCTAGGCGCCGTAAGGGCATGGTCGCCGAGCGGCGCGGCGAGGGCTTCGCCCGCCACGCTCTCGGCGCGCTGGATGGACAGCGAGCGGCAGTAGTAGAGGCTCTTCACGCCGCGCTTCCAGGCCATCATGTGGATCTGGTGCAGGTCGCGCTTGTGCACGTCGGCCGGCAGGAAGATGTTCAGCGACTGGCTCTGGCAGATATAGGGCGTGCGATCTGCCGCATGCTCGACCAGCCAGCGCTGGTCGATCTCGAACGCGGTCTTGAACACCGCCTTCTCATGGTCGTCGAGGCAGTCGACGTTGCGCACCGAGCCCTGGTCCGACGTGATCGCGGTCCAGGTGTCCTCGTCGTTCCTGCCTTTCTGGATCAGCAGCTTCTCGAGGTACGGATTGCGCACCACGAAGGAGCCCGAGAGGGTCTTTTGGTTGTAGACGTTGGCCGCCGACGGCTCGATGCCGGGCGAGGCGCCGCCGCAGATGATCGAGATCGACGCGGTCGGCGCGATCGCGAGCTTGTTGGAGAAGCGGTCCTTGAAGCCGAAGTCGGCGGCATCCGGGCAGGCGCCGCGTTCCTCGCCGAGCGTCATCGACGCCTCGTCGCACTGGCCGCGGATGTGCTTGAACATCTTCTTGTTCCACACCTTGGCCATCACGGATTCCAGCGGAATGCCGTTGGCCTGCAGGAAGGAGTGGAAGCCCATGACGCCCAGTCCGACCGAGCGCTCGCGCATCGCGGCGTAGGTCGCGCGCGCGAAGTCGGAGCCCGCGGTGTCGATGAAGCTCTGCAGCACGTTATCGAGGAAGCGCATCACGTCCTCGATGAAGGTCGGATGCTCGTGCCACTCGAGGTAGCTCTCGAGATTGAGCGACGACAGGCAGCAGACGGCAGTGCGCTGCTTGCCGTGGTGGTCGATGCCGGTCGGCAGCGTGATCTCGCTGCACAGGTTCGAGGTCTTGACCTCAAGGCCCGCCAGCTTGTGATGCTGTGGCCGGGCGTTGTTCACATGGTCGGCGAAGATCAGGTAGGGCTCGCCGGTCTCGACCCTCGCCGTCAGGATGCGGATCCAAAGGTGGCGGGCCGAGACGGTACGCTGCACGGCGCCGTCCTTCGGGCTGACCAGGGCCCATTCTTCGTCGTTCTCCACCGCGCGCATGAAGGCGTCTGAGATCAGGAGGCCGTGGTGCAGGTTCGTCGCCTTGCGGTTGGGATCGCCGCCGGTCTGACGGCGGATCTCGATGAACTCCTCGATCTCGGGATGGTTCACCGGCAGGTAGACCGCGGCCGAGCCGCGGCGCAGCGAGCCCTGGCTGATTGCCAAGGTGAGCGAATCCATGACGCGGATGAACGGCACCACGCCCGAGGTCTTGCCGTTCATGCCGACCTTTTCGCCG